>CALXGZ010000059.1 GCA_944387975.1 uncultured Faecalibacterium sp. | reverse complement strand
TTTGCCGGCCTGTCGCATATCGGTCAGATTTTCAAAATATTCGAACATCGTGGTATTCAGCCCCCTTTGGACTTACTTTACCATATTGTTCTCTTTTTGACTATACCCTTTCATGCGTAGGCCGTGGGCGATGTGCAGGAATCCCTTGACAGCGCCCACCTTTTGTGCTACAATAATCAGCGTTGCAGCTGTGCAATGTGCTACTGTGGCTCAGCCGGTAGAGCAGCTCACTCGTAATGAGCAGGTCGTCCGTTCGAATCGGATCAGTAGCTCCAGGTTTCAAAGGTCCCGACGCCGTGTTTGCGGCGCCGGGGCCTTTTTTTGCTGCGCGGGCGGCAGGGCGCGGCTCAGCTGGCAGACCACGAGGCAGCAGCCCAAAAAGGTCAGCAGCGCGCAGTCGGGCGGCACGCGCCGCAGGATGGCCGGCGACGGGTGCAGCGCCGCCGCGGCCGGGGCCGCCCCGCCGGGCAAACACAGCAGCAGCCGGAACAGTCCCAGCGACAGCGGCAGGTGCGCCAGCCGCGCCGCCAGCAGCGGCCGGAAGGAGACTTCGGCCGGGCAGATGGTGCGCACCTGCAAGAGAACCGAGGCCCCCTGCAAGCTGAGCGCCGCGCAGCACAGCCAGCTGGCCCAGCGCCTGCTGCGGGCGGCCAGGTCGCAGCCGGAGCATATCTCCAGCAGCATGGCGGCGGGCAGGCCCAGCCCCGGCGCAGCCGCCCCTATGCCCCCGGCCAGCAGCCGGAAATAGAGGATGAATCCGCAGAGCTTGCAGTAGCTCACGGCGGCCTCCGCTATGACGGCGTCCAGGCGCAGCGGCGGCAGCGCGGGCCCGGCGACCTCCGGCGCGGCGGAAGCGGCCGGCAAGGGCAGCCGGCGCAGCAGCACGGCGGCCCCAAAGCCCGCCAGCGCCTGCGCCGCGAACAGGCGCAGCCCCAGCGCGGCGCTGCCCAGCAGCGCCTGCCCCACCGTCAGCACTACGAAAGAGGGCCCCGAGCAGATGCAGGCGGGCAGCAGGCGCGCGGCCTCCTGCGGGGAGAGCCTGCCGGCGCGGACGGCCTGGGCCGCGGCGTTGGCCGCCGGAGCGAAGCCGCCCGCCAGGCCCAGCAGCAGCACGCCGCCGGCGCAGGGCGCTTGTACCCCCAGCAGGCGGGCGGCCGGGCGCAGCAGCGCGCCCAGCAGCTCCCCGCCGCCGCTGCGCGCCAGCAGGGTGGATACGATCAAAAAGGGGAACAGCGACAGCAGCAGCGGCCCGCCGCACAGCGCCAGGCCCTCCCGCAGGGCGCGGGCGCAGGCGGCCGGCGCGGCAAAGGGCAGCGCCGCCGTCAGCAGCGCAAGCAGGATGAAAACAAAGCGGCGATACATAAGCAGCCTCCCTGCTTCCATATATATGGACAGGAGCGGCGCGGCATACCGGCGGCAAGCCCGCGCCCGCCGCCGACGGGAGGGGGGAACCGGTGTCCAAACAACGCAAACGGCGCCTGACGCCGCACGGCTGGCTGAAGCTGCTGTTCGGCCAGCCCCCCGCCGGCATGTACCGCAGGCCGGCCGTCTACATCAGCGGCGCGCAGATGGAGATCGAGCACTTCAAGCAGGTGCGCGCCTACGATGAAAACAAGCTCTGCCTGGAGCTGTACGGCGGCGCGTTCACCGTCTATGGGGACGGGCTGCGCATCCTGTCCCTCAGCGCCCACAGGATCACCCTGCAGGGGCGCTTTGTGCGGACGGACTTTTCCGACAACGATTGACGCAAAGGAGGCGGCCGGATGGAGGCTGTGCAGCTCTGGGCCGGGGTGAGCTTTTCCGCCCGCGGCGGCCATACCGAGGGCCTTTTGAACGACGCGGCCGGGGCGGGCCTGCAGCTGGCCGCCCTCGTGCCGCAGCCCGGCGGCTTTGACGGGCGCTGCGCGGCCTGGCGTTACCGCAGGCTGGCCGCCCTTGCCCGCCGGCGGCGCGTGCGGCTGCGCGTCCGGCGGCGGCGGGGGGCCTTTTTCCGGCTGCGGCCTTTGTTCCGGCGGGCGGGACTGTGGGCGGGGCTGGCCCTTTTTCTGCCCCTGCTGGCCTGGAGCCGGGGCCTGGTCTGGGCCGTCGTTTATACGGACATGACCCCCGGCCAGCAGGCCCGGGCGGCGGCCGTCCTGCGGGAGGATGCCGGCCTTGGGCCCGGGGCCCGCGTCAGCCAGGAGGCCCTCGCCGCCGGGGAATACGCCCTGCTGCAAAGCGGGGAGTTCGCTTGGGCCAGCGTCAACTTTTTCGGCGGCCGGCTGGAGGTGGAGGCCGCGCCGGCAAAGCAGGCCCCCGCCCCCTTCTCGGGCAAATTACAGACGCTCTATGCCCGGGCCGGCGGCCTCGTCACCGCGGTGGAGCTCAAGAGCGGCACCGCCCTGGTGGAGCCGGGCCAGCAGGTCGAGGCCGGCCAGGCGCTGATCGGCACCGCCCGCAGCGAGCGGGACGGCACGCCCATCTTCGCCCCGGCGGCCGGCACGGTGACCGCCCGCTTCACGTGGTCGGCCTCCTTCGAGCAGCCTCTGACGACCCAGGCCCCCCTCTTGCAGAGCGGGCGGGGCGTGCGGCTGCGCCTTGCCTGCGGGGGGCTGCGGCTGGCCCTGCCCTGCCTCGGCCCCGCGCGCGACGGCAGCGCCGCCGTCACCCGGCACTTCCAGCTCGAATGCTTCGGCCTGCCCCTGCCCGTCGCCGTCGAGGAGACGACCTACTACGCCCGCGCAGCGGGCGAAGTGGCCTACAGCGACGCCCTTGCCCTCAGCCTTGCACGCCTGGCCTGCCTGCGCGCCCTCGAAGAGGCCTGGCCGGACGCCGCCGTTACCGCGCAAAAAGAGCATGTCGAGCGGCGCGCCGGCAGCCTTTGCTACAGCGTCACCTACACTCTGCTGGGAGATATTGTCAACCAGTAAAGCGTGAAAAACATCCTGCCTGTCTGGCCGGCCAGAAGGCAGGATGTTTTCGTTCAGTTTTGGCAGTTTTCGGCGGGCAATTCGGGCAATTCCTGGAGCAGCCGGTCCAGGTCGAACTCGTATTTCGCGTGGCAGAAGTGGCAGACCACCTCGCAGCGGGGGTCCTCGTCCCGCAGCTTTTCCAGCTCCTTGCGGCCGAGGCTGAGCAGCATCCCCTTGGTGCGCTCACGGCTGCAATCGCAGCGGTAGGCCACCTGGCGGCTGTCCAGCACCGACGGCGCGAAGCCCGCCAGCGCCTGTTCCATCATGTCTTTGGGGCCGAGGCCGCTGCGCAGCATCTCGGTGACCGGGGGCATGGCGGCGATGTTCTTTTCCAGCTGCGTGATCTCGGCGTCCGTCGCGCCGGGCAAAAGCTGGACCAGGTATCCGCCCGCGCAGCGGATGCTCAGGTCGGCGTCGACCAGCACGCCCAGCGCGCACACCGTGGGGATCTGCTCGCTGTAGGCGTAATAGGCGGTCAGGTCCTCGGCGATCTCGCCCGAGACCAGCGGCACCTGGCCCACCGTCGGCTCCTTTTGCAGGCGGTTGTCGCGGATGACGGTCAGCACGCCGTCCTTGCCCACCGCGCCGCCCACGTCCAGGTGGCCGTCGGCCCGGGGCGGCAGCTCCACCAGGGGGTGGTCGATGCAGCCCTTGACGTTGCCGCTGCCGTCGGTGCAGGCGATCAGCAGGCCGGCGGGGCCGCCGCCGTTCACCCGCAGGGTGATGCTGTCGCGCTCGTCCTTCAGCATCGAGCCCATCAGCGCCGCGCCGGTCAACAGCCGGCCCAGCGCCGCGCTGCATGTGGCGCTCGTGGGGTGAAGTTCTTCTGCTTTACAGACAATATCCGTCGAATCTACGCCGCAAAACACGACGCCCCCGTTGTCGGACAGGCCGCGGATCAGTTCAGCCATCTTGTTCTCCTTCCAGCTGTGTGTAGTTCTTGACCGCACAGAAAAAGTAGCGCTCGCTCGCGGCGGTCAGCGGGCCGAAGCTCTCGCCGTCGCAGACCGACTCGAGGGTGAAGCCGTGCCGCTCCAGCGCGGCGCGCACCTCCTCCAGCGTGTAGGTGTACTCGCAGAATTCCTCGTGGAACGTCTCGCCGTTTTCCTTGTCGGTGATGTCCAGCGTGATGCGCACCCGGCGGCCGCCGTCCTCCAGCCGGTTGCGCCAGAGGCAGGCGGCGTCCTCTTCCTGCAGATTGAAGCAGTTGTCGCCCAGCACCTGCCTGTGCTTATAGGGCGTGTTCATGTCGAACAGCAGCAGCCCGCCCTTTTCCATAAAGAAGCCGGCGTTCGCGATGGCCGCGTCCAGCTGCGGCAGGTGGTTGAAGGTGTCGAAGGTGGACACTGCCCCCCGGATCGTGCCATAGAGGTCGAGGCTGCACAGGTCCTGCTCCAGCAGCAGCAGGCGGCCCGTCAGCTCCAGCTGGTCGGCCTTGTCCCGCACGACGCAGAGCATCTCTTCCGACTGGTCGATGGCGATCATGTCGTAGCCCGCCTGGGCCAGCATCAGCGTCAGCTCGCCGGTGCCGCAGCCCAGGTCGGCCAAAATACCCTCCCGGATGCCGTGGGCGTCCAGCTCCGCCTTGACGTGCTGATACAGCGCGTCGTAATCGGCGTCCCCGTTGAAGGCGTCGTAAAAGTAGGCAAACTCGTTATACGCCATCGGCCTGCTCCCCCGCTGCGTCGCCGGGCGCTGCGGCCGCGTCCAGCAGCGCCCGCAGCTCGTCGATGCCGTAGCCGTTCTCGGCGCTGGTCAGCACCACCGCCCGGCAGCCAAAGGGCCGGACGGCCTCTTCAAAGGCCTGCTTCGTCTCGGCCAGCTGGCTCTTTTTCAGCTTGTCGGCCTTGGTCAGGGCCACCACATAGGGGATCTTGTGGTAGTACAGATAGCGTAGCATCTGCACGTCGTCGGCCCCGATGTCGTGCCGGCAGTCGATCAGCTGCACCAGCAGGCTGTGGCTGCGCCGCGCGCCGAAATAGTTGTTGATCAGCTCGTCCCAGCGCTGGCGGTCGGCGTTGCCGACCTTGGCGTAGCCGTAGCCGGGCAGGTCGACGAAGTAGCACTGGTCCACCTCGTAAAAGTTGATGGTGGCCGTCTTGCCCGGCGTGCTGGACACGCGGGCCAGGTTTTTGCGGTTGCACAGCTTGTTGATCAGGCTGGACTTGCCCACGTTGGACCGGCCCGAAAAGCTGATCTCCGGCCGGCCGCTTTCGGGCAGCTGGCTGGAAATGCCGTAACTTGCCAGAAAAGCCGCTTTGTTGTAGTTCATGTTCTCTCCTTGCGTTTGGGGGCCCTGTCAGCAGACGACCCCGGGCTGCGGCGTCTTGTCGGCGGGCGGCGGCAGCATCGCCTCGGCCGCCTTGGGCTTGCGGGCGCGGCTGCGCCGGGCGGGCAGCGGCTGCGGGGCCTTGAGCAGGGCGATGTCCAGCACCTGCTTGAGGGTGGACACCGGCACGAACTGGATGTGCTGCTTGACCTCCTCGTCCACGTCGTACAGGTCGCTTTCGTTGTCCTTGGGCATCAGCACCAGCTTCATCCCCTCGCGGTAGGCGGCCATGCTCTTTTCCCGCAGGCCGCCGATGGCCAGCACGTTGCCGTGCAGGGTGATCTCGCCGGTCATGGCCACGTCGCCCCGCACCGGCCGGCTCGACAGACAGGAGATCAGCGCGGTGGTCAGCGTGACGCCGGCGGAGGGGCCGTCCTTCGGGATGGCGCCCTCGGGGGCGTGGATGTGCAGGTCGCACTTTTTCAGCTTTTCGCCGTCGATGCCGTACTCCGCGGCGTGCACCCGGGCGTAGGTGATGGCCAGCTGGGCGCTCTCCTTCATGACGTCGCCGAGGGAGCCGGTGACGGTGATCTTGCCCGCGCCGTCCTCGATGACCTGCACCTCGATGGGCAGGGTCTCGCCGCCGACGCTGGTCCAGGCCAGGCCGTTGGCGATGCCCACGGCGTTGTCGCGGTTGAGGAACTCGGGCTTGACCATGCGGGGGCCCAGCAGCTCTTCCAGCATGGACTCGGTGACCGAGACCTTTTCCGCCTCGCCGGCGGCGATCTTCCGGGCGCACTTGCGCAGCACGCTGGTGATGGTGCGCTCCAGCGTGCGCACGCCGGCCTCGCGCGTATAGCCGTCGATGATGCCGTAGAGGGCAGACTGCGACAGGCTCACCTTGCCGCTCAGGCCGCACAGCTCCAGCTGCTTGGGCAGCAGGTGGCGGCGGGCGATGTTGTACTTTTCCACGCGGGTATAGCTGGGCAGCTCGATGATGTCCATGCGGTCCCGCAAGGGCGCGGGGATGCCGCCCAGGTCGTTGGCGGTGGTGATGAACAGCACGTGGCTCAGATCATAGGGGATGTCCAGAAAGTGGTCCTTGAAGGTGTTGTTCTGCTCGGGGTCCAGCGCCTCCAGCAAAGCCGCGGCCGGGTCGCCGCGGAAGTCGCCCGCCAGCTTGTCGATCTCGTCCAGCAGGATGAGGGGGTTCTGGCTTTTGGCGGTGATCATGGCGCTGATGATCTTGCCGGGCATCGCGCCGATGTAGGTGCGGCGGTGGCCGCGGATCTCGGCCTCGTCCCGCACGCCGCCCAGGCTGAGCCGGACGTACTTGCGGTGCAGGCAGGCCGCGATGGAGCGTGCGATGCTGGTCTTGCCGACGCCCGGGGGGCCCACCAGGCAGATGATCTGGGCCTTGACGTCGGGGGCCAGCTTGCGCACGGCCAGCAGCTCGAGGATGCGGTCCTTGACCTTTTTCAGGCCGTAGTGGTCGTGGTCGAGGATCTCCTGCGCCTTATGGATGTCCAGATCGTCCTCGGTGAAGGTATTCCAGGGCAGGTCCAGGCAGGTGTCCAGGTAGGTGCGTATGACCGTCGCCTCCTGGTTGCTGCCCTGCATCCTGGCCAGGCGGTCCACTTCCTTCAGCAGCTTGGCCTCGCTGTCCTCTTCCAGGTGCAGCTCCAGGATGCGGCGGCGGTAATCCTCCGCCTCGGCGTGGGTGTCGTCCCCCTCGCCTAGCTCGCTGCTGATGATGTTCAGCTGCTCGTGCAGGTAGTAGTCGCGCTGGTTTTTGTCCATCGACTCGTTGACCTTGTCGCTGATCTCCTTTTCGATCTGCATGACCTGGCACTCCCGCCGCAGCAGCTCGATCAGCTTTTCCAGCCGGCCGGTCAGGGTGTTTTCATCCATCACCGCCTGCTTGTCCTCGTAGCGGAACAGGAGGTTGGCCGGGATGTACTCGCTCAGGAACAGCGGGTCGTCGCTGGACACGATGGCGAACACCACGTCCTTGGCCAGGCGCTGGTTCAGCGCGAGGTAATCGTCAAAGACGCCCTTCAGGCTGCGCACCAGCGCGTCCGTCTGCAGCGAGTCGCCGTCCTTCGCGCCGCGGACCGGCGCGGGCTGGACGGCCGCCAGCAGGAACTTGCCGCCGTCGTCCAGGTCGGTCATCCTGGCGCGGTACTTGCCCTCCACCAATACGCGGACCAGCTCGTCCGACACGCGCAGCACCTGCTTGATCTCGGCCACGACGCCGTAGGTGAACAGGTCGTCCCGGCCGGGCTCGTCGGTGTCCATCTTCTTCTGGGCCACCAGGAACACGTTGGAGTTGTTGCTCATCGCCCACTCGATGGCGGCGATGCTCTTTTCGCGGCCCACCTCGAAGTGGACCAGGTTATTTGGGAAGACCACCAGCCCCCGCAGGGCAATGGCGGGAAGATGGTGCGTCTGCCGCTCCACCTTGATCGTTACTTTTTCAGACATTGTGAACCTCCCAGCGCCGCGCCCCAGTCTTGGCGGGCGCGGCCTTTTGTCCTTGCAGGCAGGGCGCGGGGGCCCTGTTCCTGTGGTATTATAGCCGGTCGCGGCGGCGCTTGCAACCCACTGGTTTTACCAGCGGCAAAGTCAAGAGGGGCGCCGCTCCCGGATGTTGAAGCCCAATTTTTCCAGTGCGGGCAGCAGCGCCCGCAGGATCAGCGCGGTCAGCGCGCCCATCACCAGCCCCAGCACCAGCATTACCGGCGCGTAATACAGCGACAGCGACGACGAGATGATGATCCCCGCGCCGATCAGCTGCCCCACATTGTGGGAAAAGGCCCCGCTGACCGACAGGATGAACCACGTGGGCCGCCAGGGCAGCACGTCGTACAGCAGCCACATCACCGCCAGCGACAGCAGCCCCCCGCACAGCGACAGGAAACCGCCCGTCGGCCCCGATACCAGGAAGACGAACAGCGCCTTGAGCACATCGAGGATAAGGGCCTGCCGCACCCCCATGAACAGCAGCGCGTACATCACGACGACGTTGGCCAGGCCCAGCTTCATGCCGGGCAGCAGGCCCGGTATGGTCAGGCTGCCCTCCGCGAAGGAGAGGGCCATCGCCAGCGCGAACAGCATGCCCGACAACGCGACCTGCTTTGCCTTGCTTGGTTTTTGCTTATGCATGGACGGCCTCCTTTGGGGCGTCAGGCCCCGGCTTCCCCACCGTTTTCGGACAGGGCGCGCTCATACTGCTCCTGCTCTTCGACGGCGGCTTCCCATGCGGCGAAGAGCTCTTCCTGATGGAAGCGCAGGTCCTCCAGCTCGTCGCTTTTCTGGCGCAGCAGCTGGGGGTCGTTGTACACCTCGGGGGAGTTGATCTCATTGTCCAGCTCCACTTCCCTTGCGCCGCACCGTTCCATCTCTTCCTCGCAGGCCTTGATCTTGGCCCGCAGCTCGGCGCGGCGGCGGCGCTGCTCCTTGCCGTAGCCGGCCTTCGCGGCGGCGTCGGCCTTTTCGGGCGCGGCGGCGGGGGCCGCGCGGCCCATCAGCGCGTCGTAGCTGGGGTAGAGCGTGGCCTTGCCGTCCTCCAGGTACAGGATGGGGCAGGCCAGGCTGTTCATCAGGTGGCGGTCGTGGGTGACCAGCAGCAGCGTGCCGGTGTAGGCCATCAGGGCCTCGGTCAGGTTTTCGCGGGTGTAGATATCCAGGTGGTTCGTGGGCTCGTCCAGGAACAGCAGGTTCGGCCGTTCCAGCACGATCT
Organism: uncultured Faecalibacterium sp.; assembly: GCA_944387975.1. Classification (GTDB taxonomy): domain Bacteria; phylum Bacillota; class Clostridia; order Oscillospirales; family Ruminococcaceae; genus Faecalibacterium. Next base: position 6,510 of record CALXGZ010000059.1, on the reverse strand, counting down.
CGGCAAAGCGCAGCCGCGCCAGCTCGCCGCCGGACAGCGCCGCGCAATCCTTAAAGACCGTCTCGCCCCGGAAGCCGAGGCGCGCCAAGTGGCTGCGCACTTCCAGCTCGGTCATCTGGGGGTACTTGTCCCAGACGGCGTCGATGACGCGCCCCGCGCCCAGGCGCTGCTGCTGCTGTTCAAAGATGCTGGGCCGCGCCCCGGTGCCCAGGCGGACCATGCCGCCCGAGGGCCGCCGCCGGCCGTCCAGCACCTGCATCAGCGTGGACTTGCCCGCGCCGTTGGGCCCCGCGATGACCAGCCGCTGCCCGCGGCAGACCGTGTAGGTAAAGGGCTCCAGCAAAACGCGGCTGCCGATGCGGATGGTCAAGTTCTTCATGATGACCAGCTCGTTCCAGGGCTCGACGTCGTAAGCGAAGCGGAAGTTCAGTTTGTTGGTCTCGTCCTTCGGCGCTTCGGTGATCTCCAGCTTTTCCAGCTGCTTGCGGCGGCTCTGGGCCATTTTGGTGGTGGAGGCCCGGACCAGGTTGCGGTCGATGTAATCCTGCAATTTCTCCGCCAGGGCGACGTCCGCGTCGTGCTGCTTCTGGCGCAGCGCGTCGGTCGCCTCCTTCTGGGGCAGGTAAGCCGAAAAGTTGCCCTTGTAGACGGTCAGGCGGCGGCCCGACACCTCCCAGATCTTGGTACAGACGTTGTCGAGGAAATAGCGGTCGTGGCTGACCACCAGCACCGCGCCGGCGTAGCCCTTGAGGTAATTTTCGAGCCATTCCATCGTGGCAAAGTCCAGGTGGTTCGTGGGCTCGTCCAGGATCAGGATATCCGGCTTTTCCAGCAATAGCTTTGCGATGCGCAGGCGCGTCAGCTCGCCGCCCGACAGCACGCCGATGTTCTTCTGCCAGGTGTCCTGCGCAAAGCCCATGCCGCTGAGCACCTTTTTGATGTTCACGTCCATGTTGTAGCCGTCAGCGGCGTCCACCACGGCCTGCAGCGCGGCGTGCTGCTCCAGGAAGGCCGGGTCGCTGGGGCGCGCGGCCATCTTGCGCTCCACGATCTGCATCTGGGCCATGGCGTCCAGCACCGGGGCAAAGGTGGAACGCATCTCCCCGTAGACGTCCAGGGTCGGGTCCAGCTTGGCGTTCTGCGCCAGGTACCCCAGCGTCACGCCGTGGGTCAGGCCGAACTCGCCGCTGTAATCGGTGTATTCGCCGGTCAGGATCTTCAGCAGGGTCGTCTTGCCGGCGCCGTTCTGGCCGACGATGCCGATGCGGTCCTCCCGCTCGACGCTGGCCGTCACGTGTTCCAGCACGATCTTCTCCCCAAAGGTCTTGCCGATCTGTTCGAGATTCAATAACATAGTTTCTTCCCCACACTGCGCGCTTTGTCCGCCCCGGGCTTACAGCTGGTGGCGGCGGTTCCTCATGCCCACGCGGGCCAGCTCGTCCTGTTCCATCACGATGGGGTAAAGCTGCTCGAGGGCGTCGATCTCATAGGTCGGGCTGACCTGGCCCGGGTTCTCGCTGTGGCTGCGGTTCAGCCAGCAGGTGTCCAGCCCGGCGTTCGCGCCGCCCTGGATATCGCTGCTCAGGCTGTCGCCTACCACCAGCACGTGGGCCCGGTTCTCGACCCCGAGGGTGCGCAGCGCGGTATCGAAAATTTTGCGGTTGGGCTTTTCGCTCTCCGCGCGCTCCGAGACGAAGACCTCCTCCATAAAGGCGGCCACGCCCGACTCCTGCACGCGGCGGCTCTGCACCTTGTCGAAGCCGTTGGTCACGATGGCCATGGTGGCCACCTCGGCCAGCTCACGCAGCACCTCCAGCACGTTGCCCGGCATCAGGTCCGGGTGGGTGGACAGCTGGTTGAGGTAATAGCGGTTCATCTCAGCGCCGTTGCCCTGGGCGCCGATCTCCTTCAAAAAGCGGGTAAAGCGATCGTTCATCAGCTTTTCGCGGCGGATCTGGCCTTTTTCCAGCTGCCGCCACAGCCCTTCGTTGATGGCGCGGTAGGTCTGCACCGTCTCGTGGCTGGGCTCGATGCCGTACTGGGCCAGCGTCTCGGCCAGGGCCTTGCTCTCGGCGGCGTCGAAATCCAGCAGGGTGTTGTCCGCGTCGAACAGGATGCAATAATATTTTGCCATAGCTCTTCCCTCTTCTTTTTCCGGGCGCGGCCGGGATCTGCCCTTATCCGGCGTCCCGGCTTGCCCTCAAGCGTTCTCACATTTCACAAGACAAAGCCAGCCCCGCCCGCGCAGAGCTGGCCTTTGTTCATTCGTTTACCATCTCGTAGCCGCCGGCGTCGTCGGTCTGGCGGGGGCGGTTCGAGCCGCAGCGGGGTTCGGCGTCCCGGGCTTCCGGGGCGGCGTCATCCGCCTGCCGCGCCCGGCCGGCGCTGGGGCCGCGGGCCGCCAGCAGGCTGTCGCGGCCGACGATCTCCCAGTCCATGGGGTAATAGTCCACGCTGCCGTCGCGCACGTCGCCCGTCCCGGGGCGGGACGCGGCAAAGGTCTGTTCTCTGGGCATAAGGGTCCCTCCTTTCACCCCAGCCTATGCAGGCGGCGGGCGGAGGGTTCCGCTCAGTCCACGATGCCGAACAGGCCGTCGATCACCTGGTCGTTGATGGTGCCCTCGCCCTCATCTTCCCCGCGCGAGGCGCTGCCGGAGCTGGCGGGGGCGTCCTCTTCTTCTACAGCTTCAGAGCTGGCGTGGGACGAAGAGGACGAGCCGGCGGGCCGGCTGCCGGAGCTGCTCGAACTGCCGGAACCGGCGGAACTGCTGCCGCTCGACGCAGGCCGGCTGCTGGAATGGCCAGAGCTGCCGGAACTGCTGGAGCCGCTGCCGCCCGACGAGGAAGGCCGGCTGCTTGAACTGCCGGAGCTGCCGCCGGACGAACTGGACGAGCTGGACGAGCCAGACGAAGCACTGCCGCTTGAGGAACTGCCCGACGAGCTGCCGGAGGAGCTGCTGGATGAAGCGGAGGCCTCTTCCGAGGGCTCCTCCTCGCCGCTGGACGCGGCGCCGGAGGAAGCGCTGCCCGAGGAGCTGCCGGACGAAGACGCCGCGCCGCTGCTGGACGAGCCCGACGAACTGGACGAGCTGCCGCTGCCGATGCCGCTCTCGAAGGAGACGGTCAGCGTGTTGCTGACCACCTGGCTGCCGTTGTAGGTAACCGCGGCGTAGACCGTGTAGGTCTGGTTCGCCAGCAGCGGGTCGACGATGAAGGAGACGCTGGTGCGGCCGGCCGCGTCCTCCGACTCGACGCCGTTGACGTACCAGTGCAGGTTTTCCGCCTTGGCGTACTGGCCGCTGAGCCGGGCGGTGAAGGTGTAGTTCATGCCCAAAATGCCCGAGCCCTCGCCCGAGATCTCGACCGACGCGCGGGAGAACACCGCCGTCACGTCCAGGTTCTGTTTGAAGTTGCTGTCGGTGCGGGTGCGGCTGGTGACACCGTCGCTCCAGTTGACGAAGAAATAGCCCTCGTCCGGCACCGCCGTCACCGTGACGGAATCCTCGCCCGTGACGTCGAAGCGCAGGGCCGTCTCGCCGGCGGCGTCGCCGCTGCTCAGGGTGCCGCCCGCCTGGTCGATGCGGTAGCGGGCCTCGAAGGACTCACTCGCCGCCTCGGAGGAGGAGCTGGGGGCCACGGGGTCGCTGGGGTTGCTGGTGTATTCCAGCGTGCGGGTGGGGATGTTGTCGGTGTCGGGGCGGCGGTCCTCGGTCTCATAGGCGTGGGTGGTCAGGTAGCTGAGCACCGCCTTGAGGCCGCTGCTCTTCAGGTGGATGTCCCCGCCGATATAGTAGTCGTCCAGGCCGAAGCCGGTGGCCGGGTCCTTGAGGACCTCGGCGCTGTTCAGGAACTTGACCCCCAGATCCTCGCACATGGTCAGCAGCGCCATGTTGAAGTCGTCGATCTTCTCCTGCGAGGTGGCGGGGTAGTTCGAGTGGTCCTGCGGCACCGGCGGCACCGTGTTGACGATGATGTCGGTGTAGGGGTAGCCGGCCTGGATCTGCTGCACCAGCTGGCTGTAATAGCCGATGAAGGTCTCGACCTCCATACCGGTGTCGTTGGTGCCCAGGGTGATCACCACGCGGCGGGGCTTCATCATAGCCACGGCCTGGGCCATCGTATAGCGCTCGTCGGTGCCGCGGAAGGTGACCAGCGGCTCGGACAGGGCGGTCTGGATGCCGATGCCCTCCTTGGCGCAGAACTGCTGCAGGCTGATCAGGCCGTTGTTGTACAGGCGCACCGTGTTGGAGTCGCCCAAAAACAGCGTTTCGCTGAGGTAGGCCTCCCCCGCGTCGGCCGTCGCGGCCAGCAGCGCGGCGGACTGCGTATCCACCTGGTAGTGGGTGGCCAGGTCGTCGGGCTCCTCCACCTGGGGGGCGCTGCTGGACGGGGCGGACGTGCCCTTGGTGGCCAGCAGCACATAGGTGACGCTGGCCGTGATCAGGATCGCCAGCGCGCAGACGGCGCACACCAGCACCGCCTGCTTCTGGATCGGTGACATAGACTGTGAATTTCGACTCATGGTTGTATCTTCCCCATCTCTCTGTTCAAGCTGTTAGACCGGCGACAGGATCAGCTGCGCCAGCTGCCCGCAGCTTTCGGCGCAGAACTTCGGCCCAAAGGGCGCAAGTTCCGCCCGGCTGCCGTAGCCGTAGAGGACGGCCGCCGCATCCAGCCCGCAGGCCGCCGCGCCGCGCATATCGTCGTGCCGGTCCCCCACCATCAAGGCGCGCTTGCCCCGCAGCAGGGGCTGGTCCAGCACATACTGGATCACCGCGGCCTTGGTGTCGCGGCTTTTATCCATGGACGCGCCGGCGATGAGATCGATCAGCGGCGCAAGGCCCTGCTCCTGCAAAATGGGCGTCACCACCTGGGTGGGCTTGCAGGTGGCGGTGCAGAGAATCAGCCCCGCCTCCTTCAGGCGGCGCAGCATCTCGAGCGCGCCGGGGTAAGGCTTGCAGATATGGCAGCCCCTGACCGCGTAGCTGGCGCGGTAGAGCTCGGTCGCCTCCTCGATGCGGGCGGCGTCGGGGTAATATTCGGCGAAGGTATCGCGCAGCGGCGGCCCGACATAGCGCATCAGGTCCACGCCGGCGATGTCCGTGCCCATGGTGTGGAAGACCTCGCGCAGGGTGGAAAGGATGCCCGGGGCGGAGTCCAGCAAAGTCCCGTCCACATCGAACAGGACAGCATCGTAGGGTAACAAACGGCGCTCCTCCTTTGATCGTGATGGATATACAGTAGGTAGTATAGCACAAATTGCCCCGGCGGGCAATTCCGAGGTGAGGATTTAATAAATTTTCCATTTTTGCGCGGCCTTTGGGCAGCGCAAAGCGCCCGTCCCAGGGGCTGGGGCGGGCTGCAAGGGCCGAATGCTTCAGATCGTGCCGGCGCCGCCGGAAGCGACCGCGCCGTCGTAGGGCAGGTTGTTGACGATGAACTCCAGCTTATCCTTGAGCAGCAGGCCGAGATTGGCCACGGCGTGGACCATATTCGTGGCCGAATCGTTCACTTCCAGCAGCTTGCACAGGTCGATGCCGTCCATCGCCAGGGCGGCTTTCATCTTCTGGCTCTCGGCGCTGAGCACTTCGCTCAGGGCGCTCTCCTGCAGGGCGACGGCCTCCAGCAGGTCGAGGACGGTCTGGTCCATCGGGCTCTGGGCGCTGCCGGCGCGCGGCGCTTGATCGGTCATGGCGGGTACCCTCCCTTTCTCTTGTCGGATACCCCAGTCTATGCCGGCGCGCGGCGCGGCGTTACTGCTCTGCCTGCTGCTGGGCCAGCCGCTCGATGATCAGCTGGTAGCCGCCGCTGCCGTACTGGATGCAGCGGTTGATGCGGCTGATGGTGGCGGTGCTGATCTCGGCCGATTTGACGATCTGCTCATAGGTCTTGCCCGCCAGCAGGAGCTTGGCCGCCTCCAGCCGCTGGGACATATCGGCGATCTCCTTGATCGTGCACAGGTCGTCGAAGAACTGGTAGCACTCCTCCTTATCCTTCAGGCTGAGGATGGCGTCGAAGAGGGCGTCGGTCAAAGCGTTGCGCCGGGGATTTTTATCTGACATGGACATGGGTGTGGCCTCCTGTACGAACTGCGGATGGTTACCCAATCACTTTATCACGGGAAAGCACGAAAGTCAAGCCCTGCGCGCAAACTTTTGCCTTTTGGACACAAAAAAGGCGCGGCATCCGCAAAGATACCGCGCCTTTTGCTTCTGGTTTACCCTCGAGGGATGGCTTACTTCACCATGCTGGCGACTTCAGCGGCAAAATCGTCGCTGCGCTTCTCCAGGCCCTCGCCCTTCTGGAAGCGGGCGAACTTGACGATCTTGATGTCGCCGCCCAGCTCCTTGGCGACCTTGGCGGTGTACTGTGCCACGGACAGGTCGCTGTCCTTGACGAACTCCTGGTCCACCAGGCAGTTCTCCTTGTAGTACTTCTTCATCTTGCCCTCGATCATCTTGATCTTGACGGCCTCGGGCTTGTTGGCGTTCTTCGGGTCGTTGGCCATCT
>CALXGZ010000058.1 GCA_944387975.1 uncultured Faecalibacterium sp. | reverse complement strand
GCAAGGGGGACCTGATCCTCATCGACAGCGACATGATCCACATGACCTGCGCCCCCGACAAGGAGGACCCCGGCTATGAGCGGATCATCCTGTACATCACCAGCCGCAAGATGCAGCAGCTGGACGAGAAATTCCCCGGGCTGGACCTGCAGGGCTTTTTGCACGGCAAGCCGGGCATCTACCATCTGGACGAGGCCTGCCAGCAGTATTTCCTGCGGATGTGCGAGATCTTCCGGGAGGAGGAGTCCCAGCGCCTGACCGGCTATGTCCAGGCCATCGAGGCCTGCGTGGTGTTCTACCTGCTGCGGCTGTTCCGCGCTTTGGACAGCGGGCAGTCCATCCTGCCCCAGAACCTGGACGACCCCAAGTACAAGTGCGCCTACCAGATCGCCGACTACCTGACTCAGCACTTTGCCGAGCAGCACTCCCTGGACGAGCTGGCGGCCCACTTCTACATCAGCAAATTTTACATGTGCCGCCTGTTCCGCAAGGTGGTGGGCTACAGCGTCAGCGAGTACCTGACCATCCTGCGGGTACAGAAGGCCTGCGAATACCTGGAAAAGACCAAGCTGAGCGTCTCGGCCATTGCCGAGCGGGTGGGCTACAACAGCCTGACCCACTTCGAGCGGGAGTTCAAGCGCTACACGCAGGTGTCGCCGCTGCGCTACCGCAACACACAGTACACCGTGACGGCCTTTGACGTCACCACCGATTTTACCCCGCAGGGCCAGCCCCTGCCCCAAGAAGAAAGCTAAGACAGGAGGTCAGACGGGACAAGATCCCGGAAATCAGACTATGGACATCAACGAGACCGAACTGCGCGCCAAACTGGACCTGGTCATCCGCAAGCTGATGAACCTGGGCGCGCCCGAAAACGAGAGCGACCTGCAGGAAGGGGGCGAGGCCATCGGCTTTTTCCGGCGCGACTTCGGCATCCGCGAGTGGGACTGGCCCCAGGGCGTGGGCCTGTACGGCCTGCTGAAGATCATGCAGGCCGAGGGCAAGGAGGAGTACCGCGACTTTCTGGACCAGTGGTTCGCTGAGAACATCGCCGCCGGCCTGCCCAGCCGCAACATCAACACCACCACCCCGCTGCTGACTTTGGTGGAGCTGAACGAGCAGCTGCACAACGAGCAGTACGAGGCGCTGTGCAAGGACTGGGCCCACTGGCTGATGTGCTGCCTGCCCCGCACGCAGGAGCGCGGCTTCCAGCATGTGACCAGCGCCAACGGCGACCGCATGGGCGTGCGCCTGAACGAGAACGAGCTGTGGATCGACACCATCTTCATGACGGTGCTGTTCCTGAACAAGATGGGCCAGAAATACCACGAGGAGGCCTGGATCGACGAGGGCATCCACCAGGTGCTGATGCACATCAAGTACCTCTACGATAAAAAGAGCGGCCTGTTCTACCACGGCTGGAGCTTCAACCGGATGGACAACTTCGGCGGCATCTTCTGGTGCCGCGGCAACAGCTGGTTCACCCTGGGCATCCTGGATTACATCGAGGCCTTCAAGGGCGGCCTTGGCGCCGGCGTCAAGGAGCTGATCCTCGACACCTACAAGGCCCAGGCCGAGGCGCTGAAGGCCCTGCAGGCCCCCAGCGGCCTGTGGCACACCGTGCTGGACGACGCGTCCAGCTACGAGGAGGTGTCGGGCAGCGCGGCCATCGCCTGCGGCCTGCTCAAGGGCATACGGCTGGGCATCCTGGACGACAGCTTCCGCCCCTGCGCCGAGCGCGCCGTCGCGGCCATCCTGCGCAACATCGACGCCGACGGCACCGTCCTGAACGTGTCGGGCGGCACCGGCATGGGCATGAACGCCGAGCACTACAAGAACATCCTCATTGCCCCCATGGCTTACGGCCAGTCCCTGACCATCCTGGCCCTGGCCGAGGCGCTGCGCCACCTGCGCTAAACATTCTTTTTGCCGTTTCCTTCTGCTCTCCATAAAACACGCACCTGGCGCCGGGCCCATTGCGGGTCCGGCGCCAGGTGCGTTTGCGTATGAAAGCGTATTCAGTCGTCCCAGGCCAGCAGGCTGCGCTTGCGGGCCAGGTAATAGCCCACGCCGGCGGCGTCGGCCAGGGCCCAGCCGATGGGCACCGCCCACCAGATGCCCGTCACGCCCAGGGGCGTTGCGGACAGCAGGTAGGCCAGCGCCACCCGCGTGCCCAGGGAGATGACGGTCAGCACGACGCTCATGCCGGGGCGGCCCAGGGCGCGGTACAGCCCGTACAGCAGGAACAGGCAGCCGATGCCGTAGTAGAAGGCCCCCTCGATGCGCAAATAGCGCACGCCGGCCGCGATGACGGCCGCCTCGCCGGGGTCCACGAACAGGCCCATCAGCGGCGCGGCGAAGAGCCAGACCAGGGCCGACAGCACCGCGCCGAAGCCCATCGAGGCGAGGGCCGCGCCCTTCAGCCCGGCGCGGATGCGCTGCGGCTGTTTGGCGCCGTAATTCTGGGCGATGTAGGTGGAAAAGGCGTTGCCGAAGTCCTGCACCGGCAGATAGGCGAAGGAGTCGATCTTGACCGCCGCCGCAAAGGCCGCCATGACCGTGGCCCCAAAGCTGTTGACCAGCCCCTGCACCATCAGGATGCCGAGGTTCATCACTGACTGCTGGATGCAGGTCAGGAAGGAATAGCTGGCCACCTCCCGCAGGCAGGCGGCGCGGATGCGCACATGCCGCCCCAGGCCGCGGAACTCGCTGCGGCGCGCGAGGGCATACAGCAGGATGCCCACCCCCGAGACGTACTGCGCGATGACGGTGGCCTCGGCCGCGCCGGCCACGCCGCGCCCCAGCCCCAGCACGAACCACAGGTCCAGCGCGATGTTCAAAAGCGCCGACAGCGCCAGGAAAGCCAGCGGCACGACGCTGTCGCCCACCGCCCGCAGGAAGGAGGCGAAGTAGTTGTACAAAAAGATGGCCGGGATACCGGCGAAGATGACGGCGAGGTAAGCGCGCATCATGCCCCACACCTCGTCCGGCACCTGCAAAAAGGGCTGGATCAAATCGAGGCAGCCGAAGGCCGCGGCCGTGAGCAGCACCGTCACCGCCGCGATCAGCACAAAGGAGGAGGCAAGGCTCTCCCGCAGGCCGGCGGCGTCCCGGCGGCCGAAGCGGATGGAGAACAGCGCCCCGCTGCCCATGCACAGCCCCAGCAGGATGGAGGTCAAAAAGGTCATCAGCGAATAGGACGAGCCGACGGCCGCCAGCGCGCCCGTGCCGACAAAGCGCCCGACGATCAGCGTGTCGGCCACGTTGTAGCACTGCTGCAGCAGGTCGCCCAGGATCATGGGCACCGCGAACAGCAGCATCGAGCGCATCACCGGCCCGCGTGTCAGGTCGTGGTCCATAACAGGTTCATCTCCTCAAAAACGGTCTTGTAAGCACAGCCATTATAGCCCCGCCGCCTGGCCCTGTCAACGCCGCGCCGGGCGCAAAAAAGCCGCCGCGGGCCCCGCGGCGGTTTTGCGTATTACTGGCCGGCCATGGCAAGGTAGCGGTCCAGCTGTTTTTCTTCCAGCGCGGCGATCATCGCGGCAAAGGGCTGCAGATCGCCGGCGACGGCATAGGCCTCGAGGGCGTTGTAATAGGCAAGGCGGTCCTCCTTGTCGATGGAGATGGGCGCGAAGCCCTGCGCCAGCAGCTGATAGTTCATCAGCAGGCGGGAGGTGCGGCCGTTGCCGTCCGGGAAGGGGTGGATGCGGACGAACTCGGCGTGGGTCCACGCGGCCAGCGCGATGGGGTCGAGGACGCCGCCCTTCCAGCCTAGGTCGGCGTAAAAGTCCTTGACCTGGCGGTACATCTCGTTCGGGCTGGGGGGCGTGTGCTGCGCGCCCGAAATATACACGTCCACATTGCGGTAGACCCCGCCCACCAGGATATTCTCCATCAAAATGGCGTGGATGTCCTTCACGATCTTTTCGCTGAGGGGGAGCTTTTGCGCGATGCAGTCTTTGACGTAGCGGTAGGCCTTCTGGTGGTTGACCGCCTCGTACACCTCGCGCAGGCTTTTGCCGCCCGGCGTGATGGCGTCCTCCAGGACGAGCTTCGTTTCCATCAGGGTCAGGGTGTTGCCCTCGATGGCGTTGGAGTTGTGGGTGTATTCCACCTCAAAGGCCTGGTCATAGCTTTGCAGGGTCAGCGCGGGGATGCGGGGCAGTGCCTGTTGGTAGAGCTCCCGTTTGCGCAGCAGCTGTTCCAGCTCCATAAACGCGCCTCCTTCCGGCGGGGGATCAGATCAGAATTCCAGGTTGCCGAACTCGCTCAGCTGCAAGTCGGGGTTGTGGTCGAGGGCCCAGCGGACGGCCCAGTCGGAGGTGAACAGCAGCAGGCGGTTGCCGCGCATGTCCTCCACGGCCTTGGTGTCGCTGGTCAGGTCCAGCCCGCGCAGGGTGTAGCTGTCGGGCTCGTTCAGGATCCAGCGGATCTGCTCGAAGGGCAAGTGCTGCATGCGGATCTCGACGTTGTACTCGGTGTTCAGGCGGTACTCCAGCACTTCCAGCTGCAGCACGCCCACGACGCCCACGACGACCTCCTCCATGCCGCCGCCCACCTCGCGGAAGATCTGGATCGCGCCCTCCTGGGCGATCTGCTCCATGCCCTTGACGAACTGCTTGCGCTTCATGGTGTCTTTCTGCTCGATGCGGGCGAAGTGCTCGGGCGCGAAGGTGGGGATGCCGGCGAACTGGATCTTCTTTTTGCCGGTGCACAGCGTGTCGCCGATGGAGAAGATGCCCGGGTCGAACAGGCCGATGATGTCGCCGGCGTAGGCCTCGTCCACGATGGCGCGGTCCTGCGCCATCAGCTGGGTGCCGGTGGCCAGCTTGATGTTCTTGCCCTCCTGGACGTGGTAGGCCTCCATGCCGCGCTCGAACTTGCCCGAGCAGATGCGCATGAAGGCGATGCGGTCCCGGTGGGCCTTGTTCATGTTGGCCTGGATCTTGAAGATGAAGCCCGAGAACTCGTCCCGGCAGGGGTCCACCGCCTCGCCGGTCAGGCTGTCGACGCGGGCCAGCGGGGTGGGCGTCAGGCGCAGAAAGTCCTGCAGGAAGGGCTCGACGCCGAAGTTCGTCAGCGCCGAACCGAAAAAGACGGGGCTCAGCTCGCCCTTCAGCACGCGGTCCAGGTCGAACTCCTCGGCCGCGCCGTCCAACAGCTCGATCTCGTCCACCAGCTGCTGGTGCAGGTAGGGGGTCAGCAGCTCGTCCAGGCCGGCGTCGCCCAGCTCCAGCTGCTGTTCGTTGACCTTGCGCACGCCGTTGGCGCGCCCGTCGCTGGAGAAGGCCAGCACCTTGCGGGACGCGCGGTCGAACACGCCCTTGAAGTCCTTGCCGCAGCCGATGGGCCAGTTCATGGGGTAGGTCTTGATGCCGAGGATCTCCTCGATGTTCTCCATCAGCTCGAAGGGGTCGCGGGCCTCGCGGTCCATCTTGTTGATGAAGGTAAAGATGGGGATGTGCCGCAGCGTGCAGGCCTGGAACAGCTTTAGGGTCTGCGCCTCGTCGCCCTGGGCCGCGTCGATGACCATGACGGCCGAGTCGGCGGCCATCAGCGTGCGGTAGGTATCCTCCGAAAAGTCCTGGTGGCCGGGGGTGTCCAGGATGTTGACGCACTTGCCGGCGTAGTCGAACTGCAGCACCGACGAGGTGACCGAGATGCCGCGCTGCTTTTCAATGTCCATCCAGTCCGAGACGGCGTGCCGCGCGCTCTGCTTGCCCTTGACCGAGCCGGCCTGGTTGATGGCTCCGCCGTAGAGCAGCAGCTTCTCGGTGAGGGTGGTCTTGCCCGCGTCGGGGTGGCTGATGATGGCGAACGTCCGGCGGCGTTCGATTTCTTCACGATTAGTCATAGTACCTCTGCTTCTTTGTCCTTCTGTTGGGGTTTATCTGGAAAAGTCCTGTCCTCTATCACATGGGCCTTGTCTCCTGTCGTGGCTGGCTTCTGTGCCGAAAAGCACACACATACTTTATATTACGCCAAAACGCCCCCCAGCGCAAGAGGTGCGGCCTACTTTTTTATCACAAAACAGGGCAGGGGCGCGCTGTCCGCCCAGTTGGCGAAGCGGCAGACCAGCACGGTGTACTTTGTCAGGGGCAGCGCCTCCATCCAGGCGAGGGCGGCGCGCTTTTCGCCGTCGCCGATCACGGCCCCGCTGTACAGCACAGCCGACAGGATGCAGCCCGGGCGCAGCGCCTCGAGGGCGGCGTCCAGCGCCCGCAGGCTGGCGCCGGCCTCGCTGTGGACGGCGTGGTCCGCCCCGGGCAGCCAGCCGAAGTTGAACATCACCGCGTCGGCCGAGCCGGGCGCGGCGTAGCACAGGAGGTTGGCGTGGCTGTCGAGGATCAGCCGGCAGCGGCCCTCGGGCACGCCCTCCCGCGCCAGGCGGGCGCGGGTGGCCTCGAGGGCGGCGGGCTGGATGTCGAAGGCGAGGACCCTGCCCTCCGCCCCGGCCAGCCGGCACAGGAAGGCGGTGTCCCCGCCGTTGCCGCAGGTGGCGTCCACCAGCAGACGCGGCTGCGCTAGGCGCGCCGCGAGGAAGTCCTGCGCGAAGCGCACGGCGCTGAGGTCGGGCCGGCGGCGGCGCGCCAGGCGGCCGCCCTCGGGCGCAAAGCCGAACTTGGCCCAGAAGGCCGCTTCGCCCGGGCCGGCGGGCAGCGGCGCGGTGAAGAGGCTGGCGTCGTCGCGCCGGTAGCCGCCGCAGCGGTGCAGCACCTGCCGCAGCAGGTAGGAGCCATAGCCCCGCCGCCGCCAGTCGGGCGCGATCCACAGCGCGGCGATGTCGGTGCGCGCCCCGCCGCAGGCCAGCGTGCAGCGGCCGATGCAGAGCTTTTCTTTATAAAGGTCGAATCCGGTTTCGGTTTGAACAAGCGTCATAAGGGGCCTCCTGCGGGCTGCGCAGCCTTTACGAAAACAAGGCGCAGGGGCCGGGGCGGCCCGCTGCGGCGTGATTTCACATTTTCTTCACGGCGGCATGAATCTGTTTTCACATTTTCAGGTTACACTATAATCAGCCGGAGGGGAAAGGTCAAGCCCCTTCCTCTCCCGCTTTTCCTGGAAAGGATGATTCGAGCATGGAAAAAGAGAACACCTGGGAGTACGATTATTCCTCCCTCTACAATAACGATTCCGGTAACAATTCCAATAATTCTTCCGGCTACGCGAACGTGGGCAGCAGCGGCAACAACGCCGCCAACCAGTACGACGCCGGCGGCGCGGGCGGCCAGCCGCCCCACAGCCCGGACTACCGCCCTGTGCCCGACCCGGGCCAGCCCGCCCGCAAGCGCCGCCGCGCCGGCGTGGGCCGGGTGCTGCGCACGGTCGTCTCGCTGCTGCTGGCGGCGGCCGTCGGCTTTGCCGGCGGTTACGTGGGCAGCATGGTGGGCGACAACCACAAGCTTGTGATCCAGGCCTCCGACCGGGCCGACCAGCTCAGCGACGCGCTGGCGGCTTCGACCTCCACCGGCGGCGACGATCTGGACACCGCCCAGGTGGCCGCCCTGGTCACCCCCAGCGTGGTGCCCATCACCACCGAGGCCGTGGTCTACTCCAACTGGTCCTGGTTCGGCCAGCGCCAGATCGAGTCCGGCGCCGGCAGCGGCGTCATCATCAGCGACGACGGCTACATCCTCACCTGCGCCCACGTGGTGGAAGGCGCGGACGACGTCACCGTCACCATCGGCGACACCGGCTACAGCGCCACCGTCATCGGCTCGGACACCGCCAGCGACGTGGCCGTGCTGAAGATCGACGCCGAGGGCCTGACCCCCGCCGTCGTGGGCGACAGCAACGCCCTGGCCGTGGGCGAAGAAGTGGTGGCCGTCGGCAACCCCCTGGGCAACCTGAGCGGCACCGTCACCAACGGCATCGTCAGCGCGCTGAACCGCGACGTCTCGATCCAGAACAACGACGGCTCGGTGCTCAACCTCTCGCTGATCCAGACCAACGCCAGCATCAGCCCGGGCAACTCGGGCGGCGGCCTGTTCAACATGGCCGGCGAGTTGGTGGGCATCGTCAACGCCAAGTCCGACGCCTCGGGCGCCGAGGGCCTGGGCTTCGCGATCCCCATCAACACGGCCATCGACATCGCGCAGGACTTGCTGGAGAACGGCTACGTCAGCGGCCGGCCCTACCTGGGCATCACCTACGTGGCCGTCACCGATGAGGCCACCGCCCAGCAGCTGGGCGTGGGCAGCTACGGCATCTATATCGTGGAGGTCAACGCCGGCTCCGGCGCGGCCCAGGCCGGCCTTGAGCCGGGTGACCGCATCGTCAGCATCGACGGCGCGGAGGTCGCCGCCCGCGACGACGTCTCGGCCATCGTCGACCAGCACGCCCCCGGCGACACCATTTCGATCACCGTGGCCCGCGACGGCCAGATGCTGACGGTCTCCGCCACGCTGGGCGAGCAGACCCCCAACAACTAAGCCAAACCCGCTCAAAACAGGTTTACAGGTCCATTTCCCCCGGAACACAGAAGACTCCCTTCTGATTTTCCTCCTTACAAAAGGCTCCCCCGTCCCTAGACCCGACGGGGGAGTTTTTTGCTGCCGCCCCGCAAAAAACTGGAAAGCCGCCGCGCGCCTTGTTGCCAGGGCGCACGGCGGCTTTCGCAGCGCAAAAGATAAGGAGAAAGAAAGGAGGGCGTCTTAATCCGGCGCGCCGGCGCGCTCATACAGCTGCGTCAGGCCGGCGATGTGGGCGGCCAGGTCCGCGGTCAGCGCCGCGCCGTCCAGCCGCCACAGCCAGTTGCCGCTTTGGGTGCTGGGGGTGTTGATGCGCGCCGCGGCGCCCAGGTGCAGCCAGTCGGCCATGGGGATGACGGCCAGCTCCGATACGCTGGCCAGGCAGGCGCAGATCATGGCCTCGGTCAGGCCGGCGGGCGTGCAGCGCAGGTAACGGCAGGCGTAGGCCACGTCCTCGCGGCTGGCGCTGTGCTGCCAGCCCTCGGTGGTGACGTTGTCGTGGGTGCCGGTGTACACCACGCTGTGGGCGGTGTAGGTGTGGGGCAGGTAGTTGCCCGGCTCGCGGCTGTCGAAGGCGAACTGCATGATCTTCATGCCCGGGCAGCCGCTGGCGGCCAGCAGGGCCTTCACCTCGTCGGTGAGGTAGCCCAGGTCCTCGGCGATGACCGCGTCGCGGCCCACCGCCTCGTGCATCGCGTCCAGAAAGGCCTGGCCCGGCCCCTTGACCCAGACGCCGCCCTGGGCCGTGGCGGCCCCGGCCGGGATGGAAAAGTAGCTCTCAAAGCCGCGGAAGTGGTCGATGCGCACCACGTCGTAGATTGAGGTGGCGTGGCGCATGCGCCGCTTCCACCAGGCGAAGCCCTCGGCGGCGTGGCGCGGCCAGTCGTACAGGGGGTTGCCCCACAGCTGGCCGTCCGCCGCAAAGGAGTCGGGCGGGCAGCCCGCCACCCGCGTCAGCCGGCCCTGCCCGTCGGTCTGGAACAGCTCGGGCCGCGTCCACAGGTCGCTGGAGTCGGGGCTGACGTAGATGGGGATATCCCCGATCAGGCGTATGCCCTTGCCGTTGGCGTAGGCCTTCAGGGACGTCCACTGCTGGTAGAAGAAGAACTGCACCGCCTTGAAATAATCGCAGCGCCCGGCCAGCCGCCGGCGCGCGTCCTCCAGGGCGGCGGGCTCCCGGCAGCGCAGCGCGTCGGGCCAGCCGGCAAGGCCGGCCTGGCCCTGCTCCTCCTTGATGGCCATGAACAGGGCGTAGTCCTCCAGCCAGGCGCTGTGCGCCTCGCAGAAGGCGCGGTAGGCCGCGCCGGGGCCGGCCAGCAGGCGCTGCGCCGCAAGCTGCAGCACGGCGGGCCGCTCGGCGTACAGCCGGTCGTAGCGGATGGGCCCCTCCGGCTGCGGCGCGGGCAGCTCGTCCTCCGCCAAAAGGCCCTGCTGCGCCAGCAGCGCCAGATCGATGAAATAGGGGTTGCCCGCAAAGGCGGAAAAGCTCTGGTAGGGGCTGTCCCCGTAGCCGGTGGGCCCGATGGGCAGGATCTGCCAGTAGGACTGTTTGGCGCCGGCCAGAAAATCCACAAAGCGGTAAGCCTCGCGGCCCAGGGTGCCGATGCCAAAGGGCCCCGGCAGGCTGAATACAGGCATCAGGATGCCGCTTGCTCGCATGATGATCCCTCCTCGAGCGTTAGCCCTTGACGGCGCCGGCGATGACGCCCTCGATGATGTATTTCTGGCAGGCCACGTACAGGATGATGATGGGCACGATGGCGATGATGATGCAGGCCATCATGGGGGCCAGCTCCACCCGGCCGTAGCCGCCGCGGAAGTACTGGATGGCCATGGGGATGGTGCGGTACTTTTTGATATCCAGCACCAGCGTGGGCAGCAGGTAGTCGTTCCAGACCCACATGGTCTCCAGGATGGCGGTGGAGATCATCGTCGGCTTGAGGATGGGGAACACGATGCGGAAGAACAGCTGCACCGGGTTGCAGCCGTCGATCATGGCCGACTCCTCGATCTCGATGGGGACGCTCTTCATAAAGCCGGTGAACATGAACACCGCCAGCCCCGCGCCGAAGCCGAGGTAGATGATGCAGATGTTCCAGGGCGTGTTCAGCTTGAGGGTGTCAGCCGTCTTGGACAGGGTGAACATGACCATCTGGAAGGGCACCACCATCGAAAAGACGATCAGCAGGTTCATCCCCTTCGACAGCAGGTTGTGCACCCGCGTTAAGTACCAGCCGCACATCGAGCAGCACAGCAGGATCAGGAAGACGCTGGTCACCGTGATCACCAGGCTGTAGAAGAAGCTGGACAAAAAGTCCATCTTGACGATGCCGTAGATGTAGTTGGCCGCGCCGACAAAGTTTTCGGCGGTGGGCAGGGCAAAGACGGTGGAGGTGGTGAAGGAGCCCTCCTCCTTCAGACTGTTCAGGAGGATCAGCACCACCGGGTACACCCACGCAAGGCACAGCACCGTCATGACGGCGGTGAGGATATTGTCGTACAGGCGTCTTGTCTTAGCCATCAGGACTGCACCTCCTTCGAGCGGGTGAAGCGGAGCTGCACCAGCGAGATGACCACCACGATCAGGAAGAAGACCACGGCCTTGGCCTGGCCGATGCCCTTCCACTGCGCGCCGCTGCG
>CALXGZ010000057.1 GCA_944387975.1 uncultured Faecalibacterium sp. | reverse complement strand
GTACTTCATGGTGGACTACGACGAGACCGGCTCCATCGGCAAGCGCTACCGCCGCGAGGACGAGATCGGCACCCCCTACTGCGTCACGGTCGACTTCGACACCGTGGGCGACGAGGCCAAGGGCATCGCGGCCGACAACTGCGTCACCGTCCGCGACCGCGACACGATGGAGCAGGTGCGCCTGCCCATCGACCAGCTGAAGGCCTGGCTGGAGGAAAAGATCGCGTTCTGATCCGCGCCAAAGCACACAAAGACCCCCGCTTCCCCTATCAGGGAGGCGGGGGCCTTTTTCGTTTCATTCGCTTTGGTACTGCGCCAGGCAGAAGGTGTTTTTGCCCCTGGCCTTCGCCTCGTACAGCGCGGCGTCGGCCTGCCGGAACAGGCTCTCATAGCAGACCTCCTGCCCGCCGGCGCAGACCATGCCCATGCTGCAGGTGACCTCCACCGGGCAGCCGGGCGGGACGGCCTCCTGCAGGGCGGCGCACAGCCGCTCGAAGCGCCGGCGCACGCCCTCCTCGGTGACGGCGCCTTCGGCAAAGAGGACGAACTCGTCCCCGCCAAAGCGCCCGACGAAGTCCCCCGGGCGCTGTAAGGCCTGCATGGCCCGCCCCAGGCATTGCAGCACGGCGTCGCCGAACAGGTGGCCCTGGCTGTCGTTGATCTGCTTGAAGTTGTCCAGGTCCACCACCGCGAAGGCGCAGTGGGCGTGGGGGTTAAAGGCGTCGATGTAGCGGCGCGCGGCCTGCTCGAAGGCCTTGCGGTTGTACAGCTCCGGCAGCAGGGTGTCGCGGGTGGACTGCCGCTGGTAGGCCAGGCGCAGCTTGTAGGCGCGGATGCGCAGGCTGTCGGTCATGTAAGTGGTGGCCAGCGAGAAGAAGAAGGCCGCCGTCAGCTCGAACAGGTCGTAGCGCGCCACCAGCGGCGGCTTGAAGGCCACGGCCGCCGCCGTATAGCCCGCCATCGCCAGGGCGATCAGCCCGTAGCTGACGCGGAACGGCAGGTTGAACAGCACCGGCAGCGCGATGATCACCAAAGGCAGGAAGGTGGCCGGGGCCTCGGGCGAGCCCGGCGCGTCGATGAGCAAAACGCCCGCGTAGAGCGCCGCCTCGTACACGACGCACAGCGCGTTGCCGAAGGCGGGGCGCGCCGTCCCCCGCCGGCCGAACAGCAGCGCCAGCGCGCACAGCCCGGCCGACACCGGCACGAACAGCAGGTGCCACACCGACGGGGCCCAGCCCGGCAGCACATAGGGCGACAGCAGCAAAAACAGCAGCAGAAAGCCCAGCGTCAAAAAGCTGGTGGTCCTGAGCGTGAGGATATTGCCCGCCGCGATGGCCTCCTGGTCGTCGCGGTAATACTGGGCGTGGTCCTGCATATGGCTTTTCAGCCAGGCCGGCAGAGCGCCCATGGGGTGCGCCCCCTTTCCGTCGTTTTCCCCATTATAGCACCCGGCCCCTGTCCGCACAAGAGCAAAGGCCCGGCCTTTTACCCCAAAGGCCGGGCGCGGTTTACTTGTGGTACTTCATGCCCGCGTTGATGGTGCAGGCGCGGTACAGCTGTTCGGTCAGCACCAGGCGGGCCAGCTGGTGCGGCAGCGTGATGCGCCCCAGGCTGATGCAGGCCGACGCCGCGCGCTTGACCTCCTCCGACAGGCCGTGGGACGAGCCGATGACGAAGGCGACGTCCCCCGCGCCGCTGGCGGCCTTGCCGGCCAGCAGGGCAGCCAGCTCCTCGCTGGAGACCAGCTTGCCCTCCACGCACAGAGCCACCAGGCTCTGCCCGCGGCGGACATGGGCCAGGATGGCCCTGCCCTCCTTTTCCAGCGCGCGGGCCACCAGCGCGGGCGAGGCGTTCTTTTCCTCGATCTTTTCCTCCGGCAGCTCCACGATGCGAAAATTCGCGAACGCGGCCAGCCGCTTCTGGTATTCGGCCACGCCCTCGGCGCAGTACTTGGCGTTCAGCTTGCCCAGGCAGATCAGGTCGATGGTTTGCATAGGGCCTCCTTGATTGTCTGCCGTCTTTCCTCCAACATCATTTTTTCAATTCGTATCGCATCCGGCTGTGTCGGGGTAAAACGCACGCCTCTGCGAAGCATGGCAATCGTTTTTCGGGCGGTCTTTTCCAGCTCTTGTAGGATTTTAGGATCTGCAATCTTTACAGGCTGTCCACCTTTGATGTACGCACCGTCAATGTACTGTTCCAAAACCGGAAACATGTCCTGAAACAAAAGCGCAGTCTTTCTGTCGAATATCTTTACGATTTGAATCGTATCCGCCGGTTTATGCCTTTCTTTTTTTCTCTGGATCAGTCGTTCAAATTTTTCCACTTTTGAACTGCACGGAACCAGCCAATACAATTCCGTTCGGCTATCATAAAGCGCAAAGTAATGCGGGCGCTTGGTAGTTTCATAGTTAATTTTTAAATAGGGGTCATTTATTTTTTGAAAAAAAGCATCCGAAACAAAATACAGCCTGCCAGTTTGCATTTCCATTGTACTTTCCTCAAAAAGTAAAGCCTCCAGCCGTTTCCGGCAAGAGGCTTACTCACTTATTCACGGCCTATTTATGATTCGCATGGCCGGGAGCGAACTACGTTTCCACGGTCCATTTATCATCCGCATAACCGGGAGCGGACTACTTTTGGAGGCGGCACTCCGCCTTGCATCTATAGTATACACAATTTATGCAGGCGTGTCAATCCCAGTTAAAGCAGCGTAGTCTGCTCCGCGATGTCGTCGCCGCGCAGCAGCGCGCCAAGGGCGGGCAGGCTGCGCACGCGGTAGCGGTGCGGGTCGGCCAGGTCGAGGCCGGCCGCCGGGCGCACCGAGGCGATGGACTGGTTCTTTTTCAGCGTCACCACCGCCACGCCCTGGCTGTCACGGGTGGCCTTTTCGGCGATCTGGGCCGAGCCCACCAGCAGCAGCCGGCCGGCGCTGGTGCGTATGGCCAGCTCCTGCTCTTCGGGGATGAACAGCAGCGCGGCCAGCGGCTCCTTGTCGCTGTAGGCGCGCAGCAGCTTGCGGCGGTTCTGCTTGGTGGCGTAGGAGGCCAGCGGCACCTTGGCGCACTTGCCGCTGGCGAAGAAGAAGAGCATCCAGCCGCTGTAATCGCCCGTCAGCACCATGCAGATGGGGGTCTCGCCCTCCTCCATGCCCAGGCGGGTGGGCAGGTAGACGCCCATCTGGCCCACCTTGCCGTCCTCGAACTCGGCCAGGCGGGTCTTGTACACCTGGCAGCGGTCGGTGAAGAACAGCGCCTCGAGGTTGTTGCGCGCCTCGGCCTGGACGACGATCTCGTCGCCCTCCTTCAGCTTGTGGGCGCCGGCGGAGCGCAGGCTCTGGGGGGTGATCTTTTTGAGGTAGCCCTCCCGCGTGAAGAAGACCGTCACCGGGTAGTCGGGCACGGCCTCGGCCCCGGCGTCGGCCTCCTCGGCGGGCAGGTCGTAGAGGATCTCGCTGCGGCGGGGCTGGCCGTACTTTTTGGCCACGGCCGTCAGCTCCTGGATGATGATGCGGCGGATGCGGGCGGGCTTTGCCAGGATGTCGTTCAGGTCGGCGATCTCGTCTTTCAGCGCCTCGATCTCGCCGGTGCGCTTGAGGATATACTCCCGGTTGAGGTGGCGCAGCTTGATCTCGGCCACGTACTCGGCCTGGGCCTCGTCGATGCCGAAGCCGATCATCAGGTTGGGGACGACCTCGTCCTCCTCCCCGGTCTCGCGGATGATGCGGATGGCCTTGTCGATGTCCAGCAGGATGGCCGCCAGGCCCTCCAGCAGGTGCAGGCGCTTTTCCTTGCCGTGCAGATCGAACCAGGTGCGGCGGCGGACGCACTCGGTGCGGAAGGCCGTCCACTCCTGTAAGATCTCCCGCACGCCCATCACCCGGGGCTGGCCCGAGACCAGGATGTTGAAGTTGCAGCTGAAGCTGTCCTCCAGCGGCGTCAGCTTGAACAGCTTGGCCATCAGGCGCTCGTGGTCCACGCCGCGCTTGAGGTCCAGCGTCAGCTTCAGGCCGTTCAGGTCGGTCTCGTCGCGCATGTCGCTCAGCTCTTTCAGCTTGCCGGCCTTGGCCAGCTCGGCGATCTTGTCCATGATGGCCTCCACCGTGGTGGTGGGCGGGATCTGGGTGATCTCGATCATGTTTTCGCCCTGGACCGAGCGCCAGCGCGCCCGCACCTTGACGCTGCCGCGCCCGGTCTCGAAGATATCCCGCATCTGGGCCGCGTCGTAGAGGAGCTGCCCGCCGCCCACAAAGTCGGGTGCGGGCATGGTGGCGGCGATGTCGTGCTGCGGGTCACGGATCAGGGCGATGGTGGTGGCGCACAGCTCCGCCAGGTTGAACGAGCAGATGTTGCAGGCCATGCCCACCGCGATGCCCAGGGTGTTGTTGGCCAGGATGGTGGGGAAGGTGACGGGCAGCAGCGTCGGCTCGGTGGTGGTGCCGTCGTAGTTCGGCACAAAGTCCACCGTCTCCTTGTCGATATCGCGGAACAGCTCCTCGCAGACGGGCTCGAGCCGGGCCTCGGTGTAGCGGGCGGCGGCGCAGGACATATCCCGGCTGTAGGCCTTGCCGAAGTTGCCCTTGCTGTCCACATAGGGCACCAGCAGGCTCTCGTTGCCGCGGCCCATGCGCACCATCGTGTCGTAGATGGCGGCGTCGCCGTGGGGGTTCAGGTGCATGGTGGCGCCCACGATGTTGGCGGACTTGGTCCGCGCGCCCTTGAGCAGGCCCATGCCGTACATGGTGTACAGCAGCTTGCGGTGCGCGGGCTTGAAGCCGTCGATCTCCGGCAGGGCCCGGCTGACGATGACGCTCATGGCGTAGGGCATATAGTTCGTCTCCAGGGTGCGGGTGATGGGGTCCTCCAGGACGCTGCCCGCGTTCAGGATCTCGACCCCTTCGCCCAGCTGGGGCCGCAGCGGCTGTGATGTTTTTTTGCTTTGTTTTCTAGGCATAGTTTCTCTTTCTCTCACGACAGATCGAGGTCGTCCAGGTACTCGGCCCCGTGGGCGGCGATGTGGTCCTTGCGGCCGGCCAGGTTATCCCCCAGCAGCACGTCGAAGACGCGGGCCGTCTCGGCCGCGTCGGTGGGCATCACCTTGATCAGGCGGCGGCTGGCGGGGTTCATGGTGGTCAGCCACATCATCTCGGGGTCGTTCTCGCCCAGGCCCTTCGAGCGCTGGATGGTGTACTTTTTGTCCCCGATCTTTTTTAAGAAGGCCGCCTTCTCCGCCTCGGTGTAGGCAAAGCAGGTCTCGCCCTTCGTGTTGATCTCATACAGGGGCGACTCGGCGATATAGACGTAGCCCTTCTCGATCAGGGTGGGGGTCAGGCGGTAGAGCATGGTCAGCACCAGCGTGCGGATCTGGTAGCCGTCCACGTCGGCGTCGGTACAGATGACGATCTTGTTGAAGCGGAGGTTGTCCAGGCTGAAGGTGGCCAGCTCCTTGTTGTACTTGCCCCCCAGCTCGATGCCGCAGCCCATCACTTTGATCAGGTCAACGATGACGTCCGACTTGAAGATGCGGGCGTAGTCGGCCTTGAGGCAGTTCAGGATCTTGCCGCGTATGGGCATGATGGCCTGGAACTCGCTGTCGCGGCTGGTCTTGACCGCGCCCATGGCCGAATCGCCCTCGACGATGTACAGCTCGCGCCGGGCGGGGTCCTTGCTGCGGCAGTCGACGAACTTCTGCACGCGGTTGGCCAGGTCGATCTGGGTGGACAGGGTCTTTTTGATGCTCTGGCGCGTCTTTTCGGCGTGCTCGCGGCTCTGCTTGTTGACCAGCGCCTGCTGGCAGATCTTCTGGGCCTCCTCGGGCTTTTCGAGGAAGTAGACCTCCAGGTAGTGCTTCAAAAAGTCGGTCATCGCCTGGGAGATGAACTTGTTGGTGATGGCCTTTTTGGTCTGGTTCTCGTAGCTGGTGCGGGTGGAAAAGCTGGACGAAACATAGACCAGGCAGTCCTGGATATCCTGGAAGCTGACCGCGCTCTCCCCTTTCTTATACATGCCCTTGTCCTTCAGGTACTTGTTGATCTGGTAGACGAAGGCGGTGCGCACGGCGTGCTCGGGGCTGCCGCCGTGCTCCAGCCAGGAGGAGTTGTGGTAGAATTCCAGCAGCTGCACCCGGTTGGAAAAGCAGAAGGCCGCGCTCATGCGCACCTTGTAGTCGGGCTGGTCCTCGCGGTCGCGGCCGCTGGCCTCCGACTCGCAGCTGAACACGGGGGTCAGCGCGTCGTCGCCGGCGGCCTCGCGGACGTAGTCGGCGATGCCGTTCTCGTAGCAGTAGCTCTCCTGCCAGGGCTTGCCGGTGGCGGGGTCGGGCTCCTTCTCGTCGGTAAAGGTCAAAGTCAGCCCCGCGTTGACCACGGCCTGGCGGCGCAGCACATCCTTATAATAGCTGGCGGGCACGTCCGTATCGGTAAAGACCTCGTCGTCCGGCTTCCAGTGGATGACGCTGCCGGTGCGGCGGCCCTTGTAGGGCTCCTTTTTCAGGCCGCCCACGTTCTCGCCCTTGACGAAGTCGAGGTGGTAGTGGCAGCCGTCGCGGTAGATGTCGGCGGTCATCCAGGCCGAGGCGTACTGGGTGGCGCACAGGCCCAGGCCGTTCAGGCCAAGGCTGAACTCATAGTTGTCCCCGCCCTCGCCGTACTTGCCGCCGGCGTACATCTCGCAGAACAGCAGCTCCCAGTTATAGCGTTCCTCGCCGCTGTTCCAGTCCACCGGCATGCCGCGGCCAAAGTCCTCGACCTTGACGCTGCCGTCCTTGCAGCGGGTGACGTGGATGACCTTGCCGTAGCCGTCGCGGGCCTCGTCGATGGCGTTGGAGACGATCTCAAAGATGGAGTGGGCGCAGCCCTCCACCCCGTCTGAGCCGAAGATGACGGCCGGGCGCTTGCGGACCCGGTCGGCCCCTTTCAGGGCGGTGATGCTGTCATTGCCGTATTCCTGTTTTTTTGCCATGTCGTTCCTCCGGCAAATCTGAATGGATGATGTTTCAACTGTTTATTTAACCATAATCGGGCCCAAAAATCAAATCGGGCGGCACAGGCCGCAAAAAGTCCGGCGGTGGAGCGTCGGTTTATAGATTTTTTAAAAAAATTTGCATTTTCCTCTTTACAAATCCTGATTTTGCGGTATAATAATCAACGTCCGGTGCGCCTCTGTAGCTCAGTTGGTAGAGCAGGGGACTGAAAATCCCCGTGTCATTGGTTCGATTCCGATCGGAGGCACCATATGCGGCCGTAGCTCATC
>CALXGZ010000056.1 GCA_944387975.1 uncultured Faecalibacterium sp. | reverse complement strand
CTGCACGACCCCCACAGCCGGAGAAGCTGACTGAGGGAAAAACAAGGGCGGCGAGACTGAGAGGGGAGCCCGCCTCCACGATTCCAACGAAATCACGGTTTTCACGCATGCAACGAAACCCACGGTTACAACGATTCCCACGGTTTCCACGAAACGCGCCCTGAACGATTTCGTGCAAACCGTTGCATACCGTGGAATCGTGGAAACGTTGCTATCGTGCCAGCGCCGGCTGTCCGGCGGCCCCGTTTTTTATGCAAGCGGCGAGAGCTGTCAAGCGCTTGATGCGTCGACCGCCCTGCGGAACAGCACCCAGGTGCTGACAAAATAGCACCCCAGCAGCGCCGCTAAAATCGCCGCGGTGACGCCCAGCTGCGCGGCCAGCGCGCCAAAGCCGATGTAGGCCTCGATCTCGGCGCGGAGGGCGGCGACGAAGCACCCTGCCGCCCCGGCGCCCACCAGCACCGCCGCGCCCACCGGCAGGCCGAACCAGAAGCCCAGCTGCCGCAGCACCAGCCGGCGGATGCGGCTTTCCTCAACGCCGAGGCGGCGCAGCACCGAAAAGCGGCAGCGGTACTGCCCGGCGTCCAAAAGCTGCTGCAGGGAGAGCACGGTCAGGCAGATGACCATCAGCACCACGCCGCCGTAGAGCATGGCGGCCTGCAATACAAAGTTGCTGGCCCGCGCGCTGTTGACCTGCAAAGTCCGCAGCCGGATGCCGTAGCTGACGCCCCCGGCCGTCTGCTCGGGGTAGGCGGCGGTGAAGGCGCGCTCGAGGGCGCGGGCTGTCTCGTAGGGCAGGGGCTGGGCCGTCATGATGTAGCGGCCGCGCATCACCGGCAAAAGCTGGGCGCAGACCTCGTCCGGCAGGATATAGACGACGTCGGTGTAGCTGTTGTAGAGCGTCTCGCCGAGGTTGGCTTCATAGTAACGTTCGGCGGCGAGGGTCAGGACGCCCGCGTCGGTGGCGAGGGTGGGGTGGGCCTGCAAGAAGGCGTCCCGCTCCTCATCGGTGGCGATGGCCTTCCACTGGGTGGCGAACTCGCCTTCGCCCAGCGCGATGGGCGCAAGGCCCTGGCTGGCGCGGATGGCGTTGTAGTCGCGCAGGGAGACGGCCGCGGCCGGGAAGGCGTATTTGTAGCGGTTCGAAAAGCCGGCCCGCCGGGGCAGGTAAAGGCTGAAGGCGCAGTCGTGCGTGGCCTCGACGCCGTGCTCCGCGAGGAACGCTGTCACGGCGCCGTAGTCCCCGCGGGGCAGGTCCGCTTCGTCGTAGACGTCGTTGTAGCGCGAAAAGATCTGCACGTCGTACATCGAGCGGGCGTCGAGGTAGCCCTCGGCCCAGCCCACCAGCACCGGCGCGGCCGCAAACAGGAAGATGGACAGCACCAGCGTGATGCTGGTGAGGGTCATGGTCTTGCTGGTGGTGCGCAGCTTGGAGATCATCTGCCCGTAGAAGAAAAGGGCCTCGCCCCGGTAGCGGTGGGCGGGGGAACGCGCCTTCCACCCGGCCAGCAGGCTGCTGGCCAGCCAAACCACCCCGCAGAGCAGAAACAGCAGGTCGGCCAGCAGGAAGGTCAGCGCCTGATTGACGTCCCCGCCGCCGAAGGCCAGGGCGTACTGCCGCTGCATCACCGGGACGGACGCCGCCGCCAGCGCGCAGCAAGCCGCCCCCACGGTCAGGCCCAGCACCAGCGCGGGCAGGCCGCCTTCCCTGCGGCGCAGCAGCCACACCGCCGCCCAGAGGGGCAGGGCTGCGGGGACGAGGATGTTCGCCCAGAACATCAGCTGCACCGGCAGCGGCAGGCGGCTGTCGCCGTAATAGCAGAGCATCCGCGCGCCGTTGGCCGCCATCAGAACGGACAAGAGCAGGTAAAGCCCCGCCACCGCCTGCATCCAGCGGCTTTTTGCAAGGGGCGCTTCGTTCTGCCGGGCGGCGTTGAGCATGTCGGCGAGCCTGGTCCGGCGGATGGCGCGGGCGTTGGAGAGGCCCACCGCCAGAAAGCTGAGCGCGAAAAAGGCAACCGTCAGCGCCGCCGTGTCGGGGAAGAGCGTCCAGCTGGGCCGGTAGCTTTGGCCGTAGCTGGTCAGCAGCAGGGCCGTGATGAACTGGGAGCAGAGCGCCCCAAGCCCGATGCCCAGCGCCGCTGCCGCCCCGCCCATGATGCAGGTCTCGGCAAAGAACAGCCGGCCGATGGTCCGCTGCTCCATGCCCAAAATGGCCTCGAGGGCGAACTCCCGCTGGCGGCTGCGGAGCATGTAGCGGCCGGCAAAGCGGATGAGGAACAATAGCAGCAGCGTGACCGCGCAGATGGCTATTTTCATGCCGTCGCTCAGGGCGGTGAAGTCGTACTCGACGCCGATATCCGGCTGATAAAACCGGCTGGACACCGACAAAAAGGCGTAGAACAGCGCCGCGCAGATGGTCAACGTGACGATGTAGACGAGGTAATCCCGGGCCGAGCGCCGGGCGCTGCGCAGGACGAGCTTAGCGTACATCATGGCTGCCGCCTCCCATCATGGTCAGGACGTGGAGGATCTTTTCGAAAAAGGCGCCGCGGCTGTCGCCGCCCCGGCGCAGCTCGGTGAAGACCGCGCCGTCCCGCAAAAAGAGGATGCGCCCGGCATAGCTGGCGGTGAAGGCGTCGTGGGTGACCATCAAAATGGTGGCCCCCAGCCCGGCGTGGATGCCCTCAAACGTGCTGAGCAGCATCTGGGCCGAGTGGCTGTCCAGCGCGCCGGTGGGCTCGTCGGCCAGCAGGAGCCGCGGAGCGTGGATGAGGGCCCGGGCGCAGGCACAGCGCTGCCGCTGCCCGCCCGACACCTGGTAGGGGTACTTGTGCAGGATATCCTGGATGTTCAGCTTGCGGGCCATTTCCTCCACGCGGGGCTCCACCCCGGCGGGCGGCGCGTGGTTGATGGCCAGCACCAGCGCGATGTTCTCCCCGATGGTCAGGGTGTCCAGCAGGTTAAAGTCCTGAAAGACGAAGCCCAGCTTTTCCCGGCGGAACCGGGCCAGCGCCTTGGGGCGTATCTCGGTCACGTCCTCGCCGTCCAGGTAGATGTGCCCGGCGCTGACGGCGTCGATGGTGGAAATGCAGTTGAGCAGGGTGGTCTTGCCGGAGCCGGACGCGCCCATGATGCCGAGGAACTCGCCCTCCTCCACCGTGAAGCTGATGTCCCGGATGGCCTTTGTGACGCCGCCCTCGCTGCCATAGTATTTCTGGATGTGGTCGATCTTCAAGATCTCGTTCATCTTCATCACCTCTGGCCCCATTGTAGCGGAACGGGCGGCGCAAGTGTATCGCTTTTGTTTGCGAAGTTCTTACAAAAATGAAAGAAGTGCAGGGCCCTTCAGCCCCGCACCCCGGCGACGTAGTCGTTACCGGCGAAAACAAGGCTGACGCTGGCGCCCTGCCCCTGCCGGGACTGGACGCGAATGCCAATGCCGAGCTTATCGCACAGCCGCTTGCAGAGGTAAAGCCCGAGGCCGGTGGAGCCCGGGACGGCCCGGCCGTTTTCACCGGTGAAGCCCTTCTCAAAGACGCGGGGCAGGTCGGCGGCCGGGATGCCGCGGCCGTTGTCCTCCACCGTGAGGGTGACGGCGCCGTCTGCCCGCGCCGCGGCAAAGCGCAGGGCGGGCTGCGGGCCGCGGTATTTGACGGCGTTGGCAATCAGCTGGCCGAGGATGAACTGCACCCACTTGCCGTCGGTGCAGACCGTGCCGGGCATCTCCTCCACCGTGACGGCCACCTGGTGCTGGCGCAGCAGGTACTTGCTGCCGGCGACGGCGGCGTGGACCACCGCGGCCAGGCTCGTCTCACGGATGAGGTAATCCTGCTCGGTGTGCTCGCTGCGGGCGTAGTAGAGGGCCTGCTCGGTGCAGCGGGTGACGCGCTCCAGCTCGGCCAGCAGCTCCCGCGTGAGAGGGGCGCGGTGGTTCTCGCACAGCAGCTTCATGGCGGTGATGGGCGTTTTCACCTCGTGCACCCACTGCTCGATGTACTCTTTGTATTCCGTCCGCTCCCGCCGGGCGGAGCCGATCGTCTCCAGCATGGACTTTTCCGCCATGCGCATCAGCCGGCGGCAGACTTCTTCCTCGGCGGTGACGGGCGGCGGCAGGACCTCGGGCAGAAGGTAGCGCTCGTCCAGCCCTTCGGCCAGGGCCAGCAGGGCGTCCAGCCGCCGCTTTTGCAGCACGAAGCGGCACCCCAGCCACAAGGCCAGCACCGCGCCCCACACCCCCGCGATGAGGGCCACCGTCCCGGCGGCCACGCCGCACGCCAGCAGAAAGAGGCTCAGCGCCGCCGCGCCGCAGACATTGAGCAGCACGGCGGGGAGCTGGCCCTTCCAGAACAGCCCGGCCCTCACAGGGTGTACCCCTGCCGGTGCCGGGTCTTGATGAAGCCCTCCAGCCCGATGCCGGCCAGCTTCTCCCGGATGCGGGCCACGTGGACGCTGAGGGCGTTGTCGTCGATGTAGAGCTGGTTGTCCCACAGAAAGTCGACGATATCGGCCCGGGGGCAGATGGCCCCGGCGTGCTTGAACAGGTAATACAAAATTTTCAGCTCGTTTTTGGTCAGGTCGGCCCGGCGGCCCTGGTATTCGATCTGGCTGCGCTCGAGGTGGAGGGCCGCGCCGTTCCAGCGCAGCACCTCGCCCCCGTCCGCCGCGGGGTAGGCCCGGCGCAGCAGCGCGGCGACCCTGGCCAACAGGATGGCCGGGTTGTAGGGCTTGGTGATGAAGGCGTCGCCGCCCAGCAGGATGCTGTTCAGCTCGTCCATGTCGGCGCTGCTGCCGGTGACAAAGACGATGGGCACATCCGAGACGGCCCGGATGCGGCTGCACAGCTCGAAGCCGCCGGCCCCCGGCAGCTGGATATCCAGCAAGACGAGGTGGGGCGCGTAGCTGCGGAACTGTTCGGCGGCCCGGCCGAAATCGGTGACGGCCCCGGCCTCGTACCCCGCGCCCGACAGCAGGATCTGCAGCTGCGCGCGGATGGCGGGGTCGTCTTCGACGATGAGGATCTTGTAAGGCATGGCGAACCCCCGTTCTGGGTGGATTTGTGTTTATTATAGCAGAATGGGAGACGCAAATAAAGAAGGGCCGCCTGCTGCACATGGATGTGCGGCAGGCGGCTGCCGCCGTAATAGTAGAGCATCCGCGCGCCGTTGGCCGCCATCAGGACGGATAGGAGCAGGTAAAGCCCCGTCACCGCCTGCATCCAGCGGCTTTTTGCAATGGGCCGTTCGATAACTTCGAGCGTACCCCAAACTACCGCCCTCCGGCATCGTGGAATAGCGGAAATAATTAAAGCTGTCCATTTCGGGCGGCTTTTCTTTATGACAACTACCGGGCAAAAAATCTTAGGGTTTAACCGCAATACAAATGACGATGCGAAGAAAAATGCCGCAATATAATAAAAGTTACAACGGCAGCAGGCTGTGATTTTTAGGGGTTATCCTACTTAATGCCATTAGTTTATATTCCTTTCATCCACTGTCCACGGATTTTGAATGAATTCTGGATGCTGATTGAAGTTAATAACTTTCGCCGGGTTACCAGCCACAGTTGCCCCGTCAGGTATATCTTTTGTAACGATACTACCTGCTCCAATCGTAACGTTATTACCAATGGTCACGCCACCAATGATACATACATTAGGCCCTATATACACATTGTTCCCGATGCTTGCTCCCTCTTCATTGTTTGTACCAATTGTCGTAAACTGGCTTATATTCACATTATTTCCGAAACTTGTGTATCTGCTTACGACAATCGGACCACCATGTCCGATATAAAATCCATAACCAATTTTACAGCGGTAGCTAATCTGCATGTTTTTGTTTAGAAATCTATTCAGATAATAAAGTCCTCTCGCAATTTTTCCCTTTAATCCTTTTTCATTACTCCATCTTAAGTACACTTGGTGTCTAAACGCTCTGTTATAAGCAAAATTTGCCATTGCTGAACTTAGAGTGGTTTTTCCCGAATATCTGAAAAGATCACTTTTTATATATTCATTCATCTTCTTTAGCCACCTTTTCTAAAAGTATTTTCATGTTTCTTTCACAGTCATATATTTATTTTTTTATAAAGTATAGCATAAATACTTGAAAAGTCCATAGGACGAGGGAAAATAATGTCAAAATAGCGGCTTTGATTTTTGTATGGAGTAGGCGTGCTCGCTGTGGGCGTAGTAGAGGGCCTGCTCGGTGCAGCGGGTGACGCGCTCCAGCTCGGCCAGCAGCTCCTGCGTGAGAGGGCCGCGCCGTCGCCGCACCCGCAAAGGAATGCGGCTGCCGGAACGGCGTCCCATAGTGCACCGTTGCTTTTCTCCGCTGTAAAATATATAATAGCCATGCGGGTATCGCTTTTTGCGAGGCGCGCCGGCGGCCCTTGAACGGCCCCGTTCTTTCCGCGGGTTTTGAAAACAAAGCCCGAATGTAAACCCATCGATCGCGGCAGGAGGAACACCCATGATCCAGGATGCTATGTTCATCAAGCTTCTGCCAATCCTTCTGGAAGTGTTGGCGCTTTTCTACTTTGCAGAGCATTTCTTCATCGCAAAAGTAGGCAGGATACAACGATATCTGGCAAATGCCTGCTTCTATGCATTGGACTGCTGTACGATCTATTTGCCTGGATACGCACCGGCCCATAGCGGACGTTTTGCTCAGCCAAAAACAGGCGCTGGCGAAAAGCCATGAGATACAGGTGAAGCTGGACCTTGACGATCTATCTGTGTTTCCGTTATCGGACGACGACCTGGTGGTCGTTTTTTCGAATCTGTTTGACAACGCGATCGAAGCGTGCCAAAAGATACCTGTGCGGCAGCAGCGAAAGATCGTGTTCAAGGTGAAAATAGAAGACGGCGCCGGCTATATTTACATGGAAAACACAACGCAGGCGCCCGTACAGATCGCCAACGACCGCATCGTGGCAACCTCCAAAAGCGATGCCGCCCGGCATGGGTTTGGATTAAAGAACGTGTTTTATGTGCTGGATAAAAACCAGGCCGTATATCATATAAGCTACGATCCGGATGCGCGGTCGTTCCACTTCATTGCGCAAATTTGAGCGGCCCCGTACGTATTGCTTGCGCGAAACGCGCCCCGAAGCCTTTCGCGCATGCGCTCCCCCCGCAAAATTTTCTCTGGATTTTGGGCCGCGCATCTTGACCCCGGGTGGCATTTCCTGTATTCTCTTTATAGGAAGAAAGCGCGGGCCGGTTTC
This sequence comes from uncultured Faecalibacterium sp., assembly GCA_944387975.1. Taxonomy (GTDB): domain Bacteria; phylum Bacillota; class Clostridia; order Oscillospirales; family Ruminococcaceae; genus Faecalibacterium. Next base: position 4,689 of record CALXGZ010000056.1, on the reverse strand, counting down.
GGCCACGGCGCTTTTTACCACCGACAAAGGAGATTTATCATGAAGCATTTGAAACGCTGTCTGGCGCTGATGGTTGCAGCGGCGTTGGCCCTCACCCTGCTGGCAGGGTGTGATACCGGGGGAGGTAAAAGCTCCCGCCTTCTGCTTGAAGTCCTGATGGACCAGGTCGAGAACGTCTCTGTGGCCACAGACCCGGACTTTGACCGCGCCCTGAAAGCCGCCGTTCAGCAAGGCGGCGGCGACCCGGATAAGGTGCTCTCGGCCCTGGCCGGCGCGCTGGGGATCACCGCGCCGCTGCGCTTTTCCGTTTCGGGCCTTGGCAGCGGCAACGCCGGGCAGCAGGGCCTGGACGTGATGTTCCTGCCCGGGACGAACCCCGACGCCGCAGCCGGCAGCGCCTCCGCCGTCTGGCTGTCCATCCTGCGGGGGCTTGAGGGCAACGGCGGGGCGTATTCTGCCCGGGCCAGCCTGGTGGAGGTAAACGGCGGTTACATCCTGGCCATCGGGGTCAAGGTGGAGCAGCCGGGCGAGGCCGAAGACGAACCCAAGCCGGCCACCCTGACGGGGATCTCGGTGAGCGGCTGCAAAACCGACTACTTTGTGGGGCAGTCCTTCGACCCCACCGGTATGGAAATCACCGCCACCTATTCCAATAACACCACCAAGACCATCACCGGCATCACGGGGACTGACAAGAAGGGTGTCAGCTGGACGCCGGACGGGGCCCTGAGCACATCCGACACTTCCATCACCATCTCCTACGGCGGCAAAACCACAACGGTTTCTGTGACGGTCAAAGAGCCCACCGTAGACCGCATCGAGGTGGAACCTTCCAGCTTGACCTTTGAGGCTGGGAAATTTTTCACCCCCAGCCAAATCACAAAGGTCACCGCCAGCTATACCTACGGTAACGACAAGGAAATTGCCATAAGCGAGTGCGCCCTTACCCTGACCCTTCCTGATAACACCACCGCCACCGTTAACACGTCTTACCAGTTCACCAAAGCGGGCAAATACACCCTCACAGTGGAATACCAGGGCAAAACGGACACAATCGAAATCACGGTGAACCCGCCCACCCTGACCGGCATTGAGATAACCCAAAAACCTAAGACTGAATATAACATAAACGAAACTTTTGACTCCACCGGTATGGAGGTCACCGCCTTCTATTCCGATTCCAACCAGACAAAAGTTCAAAATTATACTTTTACCATCACGGATAAGGACGGCACCCCCATCAACTCGCCTTACACGTTCACCCAAGCGGGCGGCTATACCCTCACGGTGACGTATGAGGAGAAACAGGCATCCACGACCATAACCGTAAAGGACAAAGGCTACATCATTGAGGACGGCACCTACAAAGTGCACAACGAAGACGGCCTGAAAGCTGTAGCCAGCCTAGTGAACGGCGGAGAAACCGCCATCAACATCACCCTGACGAAGGACATCAGCCTGACCGAAAAATGGACGCCGATATTGAGCTACGCAGGCACCTTCGACGGCGGCGGCAAGACCATCTCCGGGCTGACCATTGACTCAGATAGCATGGACTATGCCGGACTGTTCGCCTTCATCGAGAGCGGCGGCAAGGTGAAGAACCTGACGCTGAAGGATGTGAATATAACAGCCGGTTACCATGTAGGCGCCATAGCGGGACGGAATGATGGCGCCATCGAGAATTGCTCGGTAACGGGCAGCGTGAAAGGTACGGCAGATAATAGCTTTGTCGGCGGCATAGCGGGATGGCATTACAAAGGCGACATCACCGGCTGCCACTCCGCCGCCACAGTGAAAGGCGTGACCTATGTAGGCGGCATAGCGGGAGCAAGCAATGCTTCTATCACCGGCTGCTACTCCACGGGCGACGTCACCGCGACAAAGGACACTCGGAATGATTCCTTTGCCGGCGGCGTGGTGGGGCTGAACAACGAAGCAGTCCTTACCGCCTGCTATGCCACGGGCGACGTCACCGGAACAGGCGAGCGTGTCGGCGGCGTGGTGGGCGATAACATCAATAGTATCGTCAGAGCCTGCTATCATGCCAATGGCACGGTGTACGGCTCTGCTCTCGTAGGCGGCGTGGTGGGGTGGAATTCCTCTCTTAACAGCCCCATCACCGCCTGCTACTGGGGTAACGATCAGAGCAGCGGCATCGGTGAAGACCAGAGCAGCGCCGGCCAAACCACCAAAGTGGACGGCAACGTTACCTGGGAGACAGCCGTTGATGCTATGAACACCGCCTTGCAGAATGCACACACAGGCTGGCAGTACGAATTTACCGGAGCACTGCCTACATTGACAAAACAGTAAACCTTACCCCAAACCAGAGCGCCCCCGCACAAAGCGGAGGCGCTCTTTTTGGGCCCCGCGCTATCCGGCCCGGCTTTGCCGCAAAAGCGCGAGGGCGGTTTGCCTGCCGCCGGGAATTCTGCTATAATAAAGCGGACAGAAAGAGGGGAGACGAATGCACTATATATAAAATAGCGCTGTGCGACGATGCCGGGGCGGACCGCAGCCTGCTGGACGCCCTGGTCCGCCGCTGGGCCGCGGCCGCCGGGCACAGCGTCCGGCTGGCGGCCTTTGCGTCCGCTGAGCAGTTCCTCTTCCATTACGCCGGGGAGAGCGACTACGACATCCTGCTGCTGGACGTGGAGATGGGCGGGATGGATGGCGTGGCCCTGGCGAGAGAGGTCCGCAGGCAAAACGAGGCGGTCCAGATCGTGTTTATCACGGGCTACTCGGATTATATCGCCGAGGGCTACGAGGTGGCGGCCCTCCACTACCTGATGAAGCCGGTCCGGGAGGAAAAGCTCTTCTCCGTGCTGGACCGCGCCGCCGAAAAGACGGCCAAAAACGAAAAGGCGCTCTATTTTGAGACCGGCGGCGAGATGGTGCGGGTGCCGGTCTACCAGATCCGCTATGCCGAGGTGATGGGCAACTATGTGACCCTGCACGCCCAGACCAGCCTGACCGTCAAAATGACCCTGGGCGAGCTGGAAAAAGAGCTGGACGAGCGCTTTTACCGGGTGGGCCGTTCGGCGCTGGTCAACCTGACGCAGATCGCGCGCGTGACCAAAAGCGAGATACGCCTGCTGGACGGCTCGTCCATCCACCTGCCGCGGGGCGCCTACGAGGGGGTCAACCGCGCCATCATCCGCATGAGGTAAGCGCTATGGGGCTGTTTTCCAAACTGATCGACAGGCGGCTGGCCGCCTACCAGCGGGAGCTGATCGAGACCCACTACCGGGAAGTGGACAACATGTACCGGCAGATCCGGGGCTGGCGGCACGATTACCGCAACCACATCCAGACCATGAAGGCCTACGCCGCCGCCGGCGACTGGGAGGCCATCCGAACCTACCTCGACCTGCTGGACGAGGACCTGACCGCCTGCAATTCGTCCCCGCCAGATGACGATTCGTCCCCGGAATGCGCCGGGGGCGATTTTTTGTGCTATACTACCCCCGAAATGAGGTGAACCACATATGAAAACAAAACCAAAATACGGCGTCTGGCAGAACGTCCGCTTCATGCTGGCGCTGGCCTGGCGCAAGGGCAAGGACGTGCTGGCCCTGTGCGTGCTCTTCGCGGCGCTTTCGCTGGGCATCAACCTGGCGCAGCTATTCATCGCGCCGGTGGTCCTGGCGCAGGTGGAGGCCCACGCGCCTTTGCCCCGCCTGCTGGGGGCCATCGCGGGCTTTGCCCTGGCGCTCATCCTCCTGAACGGCCTGCTGGGCTACGTGGACCAGAACACCATGTTCGGCCGGGTGGGGCTGCGCCTCTCCATCATCAACGATATAGATGATAAATCCTGCACGACTTCCTACCCCAACACCCTGGACGCCTCCGTCCTGAAGCTGCGGGAAAAAGCCCGGTATGCCACTGACAGCAACAGCAGAGAAGCTGAGCACATTTGGGAAACGTTGACCCAGCTTCTGCTCAATGCAGCAGGTTTTGCCGTCTATTTGGCCCTGCTTTCAGGGCTGAACCTCTTTTTACTGGCGGTGGTCATTTTTACCAGTACGCTCTGCTTTTTTATCAGCCGGCATTTCAACGAATGGGGCTATCTTCATCGGGAAGAAGAAGCCGCTTATCAGCACAAGAACCGCTACATTCGCGAAAAAACCGAGTCCGTCCAACTGGCCAAGGACATCCGTATCTTTGGGCTGGGCCCCTGGCTGTCCGACATCTATGAGAGTACCATGCGGCTGTACGACGCCTTCATCAACCGGCGGGAGCGGGTCTACACCGGCGCGGAAAAGCCCACCCTGCGGGACCTGAGCCTGACCATCCGCCCGGGCGAAAAGGTGGCCGTCGTCGGCCTGAACGGCGCGGGCAAGTCCACCCTTGTCAAGCTGCTGTGCGGCTTCTACGACCCCGACGAGGGCCGGGTGCTGCTGAACGGCCAGGACATCCGGCAGTTTGACCGCCGGGCCTATTACCAGCTGTTCTCCACCGTCTTTCAGGAAACCTCCGAACTGGACATCACCGTCGCCCAGACGGTGGCCCAGAGGGTGGACGGCATCGACATGGACAAGGTGAAAGCCTGCGTGGCCAAGGCGGGCCTGGCCGAAACGATCGCCGCCCTGCCCCAGGGCTACGACACCCACCTGGGCAAGCAGGTCTACCTGGACGGCGTGGAGCTGTCGGGCGGGCAGACCCAGCGGCTGATGCTGGCCCGCG
>CALXGZ010000055.1 GCA_944387975.1 uncultured Faecalibacterium sp. | reverse complement strand
TGGCCCGTATGGGCTGCCGGAGCTGCCGCATCCTGGTGGCCTGTGATAACCACCGGGCCCTGCGGGCCTATGCCGGGCAGGGCTTTGCCCGGGTGGGCAGCGCCCGCCTCTACGACATAGACTTTGCTTGCTTTGAAAAAGCACTGGAAGGAGAACCGTATTGAAACCACTGGTATCCCAGCTGTGGCCCCAGTTCATGGCCGACCCGGACTTTGCCGCCTGCTTCGGCAAGGTGCTTGTGGAGCATGCCCGGATGCTGCGGGCCCGGCAAAAGGTGATCTTTACATTGCAAAGTGCCGCGCCGCTGGACAAGGGCCTGTGTGCGCGGCTTTTGGCGTCCTTACAGCCGGATTACGAGGGCTTCGCACTTTCGATCGAGAACCACTACCCCTACGCCGCCCTGGACGAGGCGGCGCTGCTGGGCATCTTTGAGGAGATGAAGGCCGAGGGCGTGCCCATCAACGGCTTTCTCGACCGCTGCACCCTGGCCATCGAGGGGCAGCAGATCACGGTGGGGGCGCGCAACGGCACCGGCTTTCTGCAGGACCTGAAGTTCGAAGAGCTGCTGGCGGACCGCATCGAGGCCCACACCGGCCAGCGCCCCGCCGTGCGGCTGGTGTCGGCCGCCGGCGAGGCCGAACGCCGCGCCCTGGAAAAGAAGCTGGAGGAAAAGGCCGCCCCGCCGGTCGTGCAGTTCGAGGCAAAGCGCACCGCGCCCCCCCTGCAGGTGGAGGGCCTGGACCTGACCGACAAGCCGGTCCAGATCTTCCACGGCAAGATGTTCAAGCCCAAAGACCTGACCCCCCTCAAAGATTTGGGGGGCGAGGGCGGCAAGTGCGTGATCTGGGGCGACGTCTTTGCCACCGAGGTCAAGGGCAGCTTCCGCAAGATCTACTCCGTCTCCATCACCGACTACACGGGCTCGATCAATTTGAAGATACGCGCCCAGGACGGGGAGGACTGCTCCAAGTGGGAGGGCATCAAGAACGGCGCCACCCTGCTGGTGCGGGGCGACTGCGCCTACGATAAATACGAGCACGACTACATCGTCTACCCCTACGACGTGCTGATCGTCGAGCGCCGCCGCCGCGAGGACCACGCCCCCGAAAAGCGCGTCGAGCTGCACCTGCACACCAAGCTCTCGGCGCTGGACGGCTTCTGCGACCCGGGGGGCATCGTCCGCCTGGCCCACAAGATGGGCCACCCGGCCATCGCCATCACCGACCACGGCGTCTGCCAGGGCTACCCCGAGGCCATGCTGGCCGCCGACGACATCCACAAGAAGGACCCGGCCTTCAAACTGATCTATGGGTGCGAGGCCTACTTTGTGGACGACATGGTGCCCTGCGTCTACGGCGCGCAGGACGAGCCCCTGAGCGGGGAGTTCTGCGTCTTTGACACCGAGACCACCGGCCTTGACCCCGGCTGCGAGTACCTGACCGAGATCGGCGCGGTGCTGGTGCGGGACGGGCAGGTGGTGGACGAGTTCGACACCTTTGTCAGGCCGCCGAAGCCCATCACCCCCAAGATCACCGAGCTGACCGGCATCACGAACGAGATGGTCGCAAACGCCCCCGAAGAGGGGGAGTCCCTGCGGGCCTTTTTGGATTTTGCCGGCGGGCGGGTGCTGGTGGGCCACAACGCGGCCGGCTTCGACATCCGCTTTCTGCGGGTGGCGGCAAAGCGCAGCGGCGTCCCGTTCGAGCCCACCTACATCGACACGTTGACCATGGCGCAGACCATGTACCCCGGCCTGCACAACTACAAGCAGGGCACCATCAACAAGCACCTGGAGCTGCCCGCCTACGAGGCGCACCGCGCCTGCGAGGACGCCGGGGCCTTGGGCCGCATCTTCTGCGTCATGCTGCGCGATCTGGAGGAAAAGCAGATCGCCGCCATCAGCGGCATCAACACCGGCCTTGGCGGCAACCGGGAGGTGCTGCGCAAAAAGTACTACCACATCATCCTGCTGGTCAAGAACCAGGCGGGCCTGAAAAACCTGTACAAGATCGTCAGCCGGGCGCACCTCGATTACTTTTTCAAAAAGCCGCGGGTGCCCCGCAGCCTGCTGAACCAGTACCGCGAGGGGCTGATCATCACCTCGGCCTGCGAGGCGGGCGAGCTGTACCGCGCCGTGGTGGACGGCCGCCCCTACGAGGAGCTGAAAAAGATCGCCGCCTACTACGACCTGCTGGAAGTGCAGCCCCTGGGCAACAACGAGTATATGGTCCGGGAGGGCCGTGTGGACAGCATCGAGCGCGTCAAGGACTTCAACCGCACCATCGTCCGCCTGGGCGAGGACCTGCACAAGCCCGTCATCGCCACCGGCGACGTCCACTTCCAGGAGCCGGAGGACGCCGTCTACCGCGCGGTGATGCAGGCGGCCAGCGGCTACAAGGACGCCGACCATCAGCCGCCCCTGTACTACCGCACCACCGAGGATATGCTGGCCCAGTTCGACTACCTGCCGCCGGAAAAAGCGCGCGAGATCGTCATCACGAACCCCAACAAGGTGGCCGCCATGATCGACGGCAACGTCCGGGCCATCCCGCGCGGCACCTACCCGCCCAGCATCGAAGGCGCGGAGCAGCAGCTGCGCGACGCCACCTGGAAGCGCGCCAAGGAGGATTACGGCGACCCCCTGCCGGACCTAGTGCGCGAGCGGCTGCAAAAGGAGCTGGACTCCATCTGCGGGCACGGCTACGCGGTGCTGTACGTCATCGCGGTCAAGCTGGTGGCCTTCTCGAACGCGGGCGGCTACCAGGTGGGCAGCCGCGGCTCGGTGGGCTCGTCGGCGGTGGCGCACTTCTCGGGCATCTCGGAGGTCAACAGCCTGCCGCCCCACTACCGCTGCCCCAAGTGCAAGCACAGCGAGTTCATCACCGACGGCAGCGTCGAGGACGGCTTCGACCTGCCCGACAAAAACTGCCCCGTCTGCGGCGCGCCCATGCTGGTGGACGGCCACGACATCCCCTTCGAGACCTTCCTCGGCTTTTACGGCGACAAGGAGCCGGATATCGACCTGAACTTCTCGGGCGAATACCAGAGCAACGTCCACCGCTACACCGAGGAGCTGTTCGGCAAGGAGAACGTGTTCAAGGCGGGCACCGTCTCGGGCATCCAGGACAAGACCGCCTACGGCTACGTCAAGCGCTACCTGGAAGAGCGCGGCAAAACGGTCAACCACGCCGAGGAGAACCGCCTGACCCTGGGCTGCACCGGCGTCAAGCGCACCACCGGCCAGCACCCCGGCGGCATGGTGGTCGTGCCCGACACCAGCGAGATCTACGACTTCTGCCCCATCCAGCACCCCGCCGACGACGTGGCCGGCGGCCTGCTGACCACCCACTTCGAATTCAAGTACCTGCACGACACGCTGCTCAAGCTGGACGAGCTGGGCCACGATATGCCCACCTTCTACAAGTACTTCGAGGAATACACCCAGATCCCGGTGGACAGCATCCCGATGAACGACCCCCGCGTCTACAGCCTGCTGACCAGCCCCGCGGAGCTGGGCGTCACGCCCGAACAGATCGACAGCCAGACCGGCACCTTCGGCATCCCGGAGATGGGCACGAACTTTGTGCGCAAGATGCTGGTGGAGGCCCGGCCCAAGAACTTTTCGGAGCTGATCCAGATCTCGGGCCTGTCGCACGGCACCGACGTGTGGACGAACAACGCCGACGAGCTGATCCGCAACGGCACCTGCACCATCGCGGAGGTCATCGGCTGCCGCGACAGCATCATGCTGTACCTGATCCGCAAGGGCCTTGAGCCGAAGATGGCCTTCGACATCATGGAGGCGGTGCGCAAGGGCAAGGTGGCAAAGGGCGGCTTCCAGCCCGGCTGGGAGGAGGCCATGCGCGAGCACGATGTGCCCGACTGGTACATCGAGTCCTGCCGCAAGATCAAGTATATGTTCCCGAAGGCCCACGCCGTGGCCTACCTGATGAGCGCCATCCGCCTGATGTGGTACAAACTGTATTATCCGCAGGCGTTCTACGCGGTGTACTTCACCGTGCGCGGCGACGACATCGACTACGAGGCCGCGGTGGGCGGGCCCGAGGTGGCCCGCGCCCACATGAACGAGGTGGCCCGCCGCCTGAAGGAGGAAAAGAACGCCAAAGACGAGGACCTGCTGGTCTCTTTGCAGCTGGTCAACGAGATGCTGGCCCGCGGCTACGAGTTTTTGCCCATCGAGCTGGGCAAGAGCCGCGGCGTCCGCTACGTGCTGGAGGACGGCAAGGTCCGCCTGCCCTTCGCGGCCCTCAAGGGCCTGGGCGAAAGCGCGGCGCTCGCGCTGGAAAACGCCACCATCCACGGCGAGGAATACCTCTCGGTGGAGGAGCTGCAGCAGGCCGCCGGCGTCTCCAGCGCCGTCGTCGACCGCCTGCGCCAGGTGAACGCCCTGGGCGGCCTGCCCGAGAGCAGCCAGGTGAGCTTTTTCTGATGCAGCCCTTGACCTGTATGGTACAATAGAAGCAGAAGGGCGGTGAGGTCGTGGCAGAAAAAGACGTGACAGAAAAGATCCTGGAAGCCTACAACGATGTGTTTGCCGATATCGTCAACGTACTTTTGTTCCATGGCGACAGAGTGATAGCGCCAGACGAGTTGGAGGACCAGGCGCCGCGCGCTTATTATAAGGCGGACGGCAAGATCCGTGAGCTGGAGCGGGACGTGGCCAAGCGCTGGAAAAAGGGCAACATCCGCGTCACCTGTATCGGCCTGGAGAACCAGACCCGGGCCGACCCGGATATGCCGCTGCGCGTGATCGGTTACGACGGCGCGGAGTACCGCGCCCAGCTGACCGAACACCCGGCGGGCAGCCGCTATCCGGTGGTAACGCTGGTGCTGTACTTTGGCCATAAAAAGCACTGGGACAAGCCGCTCAGCCTGAAAGAGCGGCTGGATATTCCCCCGGCATTTGAACCCTTTGTCAATGATTACAAGATCAACCTGTTCGAGATCGCGTATTTGACCCATGAGCAGGTCGAGCGTTTCCAGAGCGATTTTCGCATCGTGGCGGACTACTTTGTCCAAAAGCGGGAGAAGGGGGACTATACCCCCGACCCGCGCCAGATCGACCATGTACAGGAGACGCTGCAGCTGCTCAGCGTGATGACCAACGATCATCGCTTTGAGGACGCTTACAATGACAGCGGCCAGAAAGGAGGCCCCCGTACCATGTGTGAAGTGCTGGATAAGATCGAGACCCGGGGTATAGAAAAGGGCCTGCAGGAGGGCGAACTGAAGGCCAAGCGGGAAATGGCGCGTTCGCTGGCAGGTATGGGTATGCCGGCCGAACGTATCGCGCAGGCTGCGAAGGTCGATGTGGAGGTCGTCAGACAGTGGCTGGCGCAGGACGCGCCGGCTGGAGACTGAGCCTGTACGCCTCCGCAAAAGTACACAAAAAACGAACCCCCTCGGCTGTCCTGCAACGGCTGAGGGGGCTCGTTTGCGTTTAAGAGGGGATGGCTCGCTTACTGGTTCTCCAGCCAGTCTGCCATTTTGTTGACGGCGTCCTTGCCGCCCGAGACGAAGAGGATGTCGCCCTCCTGGAAGGTGGTGTTGGGGCCGACGGACTCGTTCACCTTGCCTGCGTTCTCGATGGCGATGATGTTCAGGCCGAACTGGCCGCGCAGGTTGACGCCGACGACCGTCTTGCCGATCATCTTGGCGGGCACGGCCAGCTTAGAGATGCTGACCTGCTCGCTCAGCTGGACGAAGTCCAGCATGCCGGTGGTCTCCAGGCGGTGGGCCAGGCGGATGGCCATGTCGTGCTCGGGATAGACCACCTGCGCGCCCAGCTTGCGCAGCACCTGGCCCTGCTCCTCGCTGGCTGCCTTGGCGATGACGGTGGGGATGCCCATGCTGACCAGGTGCAGCGTGGTCAGGATCGAGACGTCCATCTTCTCGCAGATGCAGACGACCGCGACGTCGCAGTTCTGGATGCCGGTCTCCTCCAGGGTCTTTTTGTCCAGGGCCTTGACCACATAGGCGGCCTCGGTGTAGTCGCGCAGGGCGCGCACCTTCTCCTCGTCCTGGTCCAGGACCAACAGGTCCTCGCCGGCCTCGGCCAGCTCGATGGCCAGCGCCATGCCGAAGCGGCCCAGGCCCACGATGCCGTAGGAAGCTTTTGCTTTCTTTGCTTTACCAAACATTGTTCTGTTTCCTCCTGTCAACCGATGGCGATGTTGCCCTCGGGGTAGCTGACGCGCTCGCCCTTGTCAAAATACCAGACCGAGGCGATGGTCAGCGGGCCAAGGCGGCCGATGTACATGATAAGGATGGACACCAGCTTGGCGGGCACGCCCAGCGTGGTGGTGATGCCGGTGGAAAGGCCCACCGTGCCGAAGGCGCTGGTGATCTCGAACAGGGCGTCCACCAGGCGCAGCTGCGGCTCGAAGACCATCGTCAGCCAGGTGCCGGTCAGCACCACGCTGACGGCGATCAGCGTGATGACCGCAGCCTTGCGGAACGCGCCGGAGGGGATGGAGTAGCGGAAGGCCTTCTCGCCCCGGTTGGTGGCGGCGGACTTGATGCCCTGCAGCAGGACGAAGAAGGTGCTGGTCTTGATACCGCCGCCGGTGGATCCGGGCGACGCGCCGATGAACATCAGCACGATCAGCACCAGCAGGCCGGCGCTGTTGAACTCGCCCAGCGGGTAGGTGGAAAAGCCCGCGGTACGCGCCGACACGCTGTGGAAGAAAGCGCCCAGCCAGGTGATGTCCTCGGTCAGCTTGAGCAGCACCGCGCCCACCACGATCAGCACCGCGCTGACCGAGATGACCACCTTGGTGTGCATCGAGAACTTTTTCCAGCGGAAGCGGTTGTGCAGCACGTCCCGGATGACCAGGAAGCCGATGCCGCCGAAGATGATCAGCCCGCAGGTGATCAGGTTCAGGGCCACGTTGTCCCGGTAGGGGATCAGGTTCTGGTAATTGCCCAGGATATCGAAGCCGGAGTTGTTGAAGGCCGCGACCGAGTGGAAGATGCTGATCCACAGCGCCCGCAGGGGCGGGTAATCCTGCACGAAGACCAGGAAGCTGAGCGCCGCGCC
>CALXGZ010000054.1 GCA_944387975.1 uncultured Faecalibacterium sp. | reverse complement strand
TTCGAAAGGAAATGGACCTTCCTTTCAACCTGTTTTGGGTCTTCATTTTTATGCACTACTAAGGAGGAAAATTCACTATGAAACTCAAAAAGATCGCCTCTCTGATGCTGGCCGGCATTATGGCCGTCAGCATGCTGGCTGGCTGCAATGGCAAGAATACCACCAACGAAAATCCCGGCCAGACCGAGGAGCCCACTACCAGCAACGTTACGCAGGCCGTTCTGGGCAAGACCTCTGCTGCTCTTCAGAAGAAGCTGAGCGTCAACAGCGATACCAAGCTGGATGAGGCGGTTGCTTTTGCTGCTGCGAATAACAATGGCACTACCTACGTTACTACTTTGACCGAGCTGGCCGCGAATAATCCTTTCGTGGTGGATGCGTCGACTATCATGAAGGGCGGCGACATCAAGCCCTATACCGCCGATCCTGATACGTGGGATTTTGATCGTGTTGAAGAGGATGCGATCTACTGGACTATGTTTGCTGTGAACCGCACGAAGTCCGACGAGTGGATCGAGAATGAGCTGGCCGATTGGCTGGATGAGGAACTGGTCAATCAGTTTGCCGATAATGTGCAGCATAGCAATTTCGAGTACTCCATCCGCGTTACGATGACTGACTGCACGGGCTACAATATTCTTGGCGATGGGAAGGACTCTGCCAGCAGCGTTATCATCGGCGTGGCAATCACCTGCGACGACCTGACCGACAACCACTAAGTATTCCTTTTACTTATAACAAATGCAGCGCACCATGCTGCGTTTGATGTAAGGAGAACGCAAACCGTGAGACAGTTTGCGCACTCAGCAATACCCTCCTATGGTGATGTAAAGGGGGCGCGCTGTGGAGCGTGCTCCGTCCGGGCTTGATTGCAACAGGCACAGAAACTTTGCGTCCAAAAAGATAGAGAGAGGTCCCTTTGCGGGGCCGGCTGCAAGGCCGGCCCCGCATTGCTTTTGAGCCAGCGGCGGGGCGCCTTTGCTCCCCTCTCAGCCTCACTTCGTTCGGCAGCTCCCCCGCAGGGGGAGCCAAGTGCACGCCCGTGCATATAAGGAAAACTTGGTGGTAAGGCGAAGTTTCTCAGGGCTTTACCTTACCACCAAGTTTGCCGTGTTCGACGCAGGTACACTTGCCTCTCCCTGCGGGAGAGGTGGCACGGCCGCAGGCCGTGACGGAGAGGGGTGCAAAGGCGGCGAGACTGAGAGGGCTGTAAGCCGGCACGGCTCCCACAATAAAACCGCCCCGGGGCTGCGTGCTCCGGGGCGGTTTTGCGGATAGGGGTCACTGCGTCAGGCGCGGCGTCAACGTTCCAAACCGTTGCGGCGCACAAGGTCGCGGGTGTACAGGGCGCGGGTGGCGTTCAGCACCGCCAGCACCATGACGCCGACGTCTGCGAAGATGGCCAGCCACATGCCCGCCAGGCCCAGCGCGCCCAGCAGCAGGCAGGCCGCCTTGATGGCCAGGGCAAAGACGATGTTCTGGTACACGATGCGCACCGTGCGGCGCGAAATGTCCATCGCCAGGGCGATGCGGGCGGGGTCGTCGTCCATCAGGACGATGTCGGCGGCCTCGATCGCCGCGTCGGAGCCGAGGGCCCCCATCGCGATGCCCAGGTCGGCGCGGGAGAGGACGGGCGCGTCGTTGATGCCGTCGCCGACAAAGGCCAGGTTTTCCCGGGGCTGCTTTTCGTCCAGCAGGGCCTCCACCTGGGCGACCTTGTCCGCGGGCAGCAGGCCGGCGCGGTACTCGCCTATGCCCAGCTGCGCGGCCACCGCTTTGGCCGCGGGCTCGGCGTCGCCGGTCAGCATCACGGTGCGGCGCACGCCCGCGCGCTTCAGGCCCGCAATGGCCTTGGCGGCGCTGGGCTTCACCACGTCCGAGATCAGGATGGCGCCGGCGTATGCGCCGTCCACGGCCACGTAGACCACGGTGCCGGGCTGCTGCAGGGCCGCAGCCTGCAGGCCGAGGCGCGCCATCAGGCGGGCGTTGCCCACCGCCACCGCGCGGCCGTCCACCTGCGCGGTGATGCCGTAGCCGCCCAGCTCCTCGACTTTATCCACGCGGGCGGGGTCCAGCGGCTGGCCGCAGGCGTTTTTCAGGCTTTGGGAGATGGGGTGCTTGGAGTAGCTCTCGGCCAGGGCGGCGGTCTGCAGCAGGGCCGCGGCCTCGACGCCGGCGGCGGGATAGACGCCGGTCACTTCAAAGACGCCCTGGGTCAGGGTGCCGGTCTTGTCAAAGACGACGATGCCGGTGCGGGACAGCTCTTCCAGGTAGGTCGAGCCCTTGACCAGGATGCCGCAGGCGCTGGCCCCGCCGATGCCCCCGAAAAAGCTGAGCGGGATGGAGATGACCAGCGCGCAGGGGCAGCTGATGACAAGGAAGGTCAGCGCGCGGTAGACCCAGTCGCCAAAGGCGGCGGGCTGGCCCAGCAGCGCCAGCAGCAGCGGCGGCGCCAGGGCCAGCGCCAGCGCGCTGTAGCACACGGCCGGGGTGTACACCCGGGCGAAGCGGGTGATAAAGTTTTCGGCCCGGGCCTTTTTCATGCTGGAATTTTCCACAAGGTCGAGGATGCGGGAGACGGTCGACTCGCCGAAGGGGCGGGTGGTGCGCACCCGCAGCAGGCCGCTGATGTTCACGCAGCCGCTGATCACCTCGTCGCCGGGTTTGGCGTCGCGGGGCAGGCTCTCGCCGGTCAGGGCGGCGGTGTTCAGCGTGGAGGCGCCCTCGACGACAACGCCGTCGATGGGGATGCGCTCGCCCGGCTCCACCACGATCACCGCGCCCGGCTCCACCTCGTCTGGGTCGACCTGCTCGAAGGAGCCGTCGGGCTGCTCAAGGTTCGCGTAGTCGGGGCGGATATCCATCAGCGCGGCGATGCTGCGGCGGCTTTTGCCCACCGCCACGGCCTGGAACAGCTCACCGATCTGGTAGAACAGCATGACGGCGCAGCCCTCGGCGTACTCCCCCAGGGCGAACGCGCCCACCGTGGCCACCGCCATCAGGAAGCATTCGTCGAAGGGCTGCCGGTTCTTGACGCCCAGGGCGGCCTTGCGCAGCACGTCCCACCCCACCACGAAGTAAGGGACCAGGTACAGCGCCAGCACCGCGGGCCGGGGCCAGCCGCCGCGCGGCAGCAGCTGGACCAGCACCAGCAGCGCCGCCGCGATCAGGATGCGGTAAAGCATCTTCTTTTGTTTTGCGTTCATGACAGACGCCTCCTTTGGCAGGCTTTTTCGTGTTTTCCACACGGGATGTGAGCCATTGTGGGGGTTTTACACGCTTTCCACGGGTTTTCCCCCGCGAAGGGTGGGATAAAAAGCACTTTTCGGCGTAAAATTTGGACTTTTCCGCAAAAGCGGTGGAAAAAGCTGTGGAAAAAGTGGAAAACTCAACGCCTTTCCACAGCGCGCCGGCGTGGAAAAGGGGAGGAAAACTCCCCCCTCCCCTGCCCGCTCAGACGCCGAAGATCTCGCAGTCGGCCTCCACCTTCTTGCAGTTGGCGCGCACCTGCTGCATCACGGCCCTGGGGTCCTGGCCGTCCTCGAACTCGACGCTCATTTTCAGGGTCATGAAGTTGACGGCCGCGGCCTTGACGCCGGGGGTCTTCTGGGCGGCGGCCTCCATCTTGTTGGCGCAGTTGGCGCAGTCGACGTCGATCTTGTAGGTCTTTTTCATGATGTACCGGTCCTTTCCAAACTGTCATTCTTCGATGTGCTCCATCCCCAGCGAGAGGATGCTGCGCACGTGGTCGTCGTCCAGGGCGTAGTAGACGGTCTTGCCGTCCCGGCGGAACCGCACCAGCTTGGAGTCCTTCAGCACCCGCAGCTGATGGCTGACGG
>CALXGZ010000053.1 GCA_944387975.1 uncultured Faecalibacterium sp. | reverse complement strand
GGGCAGCCGCAGCATCCAGACGCTCTCCGCCTCATAGACGGCGGCCCCCGACTCCAGCACGCGGGCGGTCAGCTGGCTGCAATAGCGCTCGAGGTATTCCTGCATGGCGTAGACGTCGTACAGCGCGTCGATGTAGCCCGCGCTGTCCGGGTCCATCGCCAGCACGGTGTCCCGCCGGAAGCGATAGGTCTCGTAGCTGCTGCGTATGGTCCAGGTGCTCTCGAAGCGGGCCTCCCCGGTCAGGCTGTAATCGTAGGGCACGGCGGCCAGGCACTGGGCGGTGCGCGCAGCCGCCGCCTCAAAGGCCGCGCGGCTCTCGGCGCCGGGGGTCTGGGTCAGCTCCTGGAAGCAGCGCCGCTCCTCGGCCATGGCCTGCTGCAGGTCGTAGCTGACCTGGTTGTCGCGCAGGATGCGCTGCACGGTGTGGGTCGCCCGCGACACGAGCAGGATGTTGACGCCGCCGGTCAGCAGCATCAGCAGCACGATGCCCACCGCCAGCAAGGCCATTTTATACTTCAGCGGCAGACGGCGGAACAGCGCCGGCGCGCCGGTTTTTCGTTTCGACTGTGTCATGGGCAGCCCCTTTCTGCGCCCCGGCGGCCGGGGCCCGCGGCAATGCGCCGTGTGCTATCTGGGTTTATGATAGCATAAAGGGCGGCTGCAGCGCAAGCGCGCGCAGCGGAGACGGCAAAGCAAAACCCGGACCTTTTCCTACGGGAGGAGGGCCCGGGTTTTGCTTTTATTCAGGGGGGCGGCTTTGGGCGTTGGGCCAGGAAAGGGCTGTGAGATAGAGTCGGCGCAGCTGCCCTCCTCGCCACATCTACCCTCACCCGGTATTTCGCCTCTCCTTTTTCCACAAAAACGGCCATCTTGCGTGCGCGATTTTGCCAAATTGGACAATCAAAGTACGACTTTTTGTCTGAATGCACAAAACATATCCTCTATTTTTGGAAGTAAATGGGCAGAAAAATGGCGAAACCGCCTTGACAAATGTGTGACGAAGAAGTATAATCATTTCAGTTAATTCAATAAGTTAATTAATTCAAGGCAATGCTTTCGCAACCGTGCTGCGGCGTGGCAACCAGTAGGCATGACGGTGGGTACAGCACCCCCTTTCGACGAAGCATATTCGGCCGGCGGCGGGCCCGGCAAACAGCCCGGCCGCCCGGAATGACAAAAGGAGAATCATTATGGCCCAAATTAAAATGCGTGAAAACGTGCCTAAATTCGGTTGGAAGGATAAGATCGGCTACGCCCTGGGCGACTTTGGCTGCAATTTGTCCTTCGTGATGCAAAGCTCGTTCTTCATGGTGTACTACGTCACCTGCCTTGGCATCAACCCCGCGCACTACGGTTTGTTAATCCTTTTAACCAAAATTTGGGACGGCGTCAACGACCCCCTGGTCGGCTCCCTCACCGACAAGCTGCGCCCCAAAAACGGCAAGGATAAGTTCAAGCCCTGGATCTTCTTCGGCAGCTTCCTGCTGGCAGGCGTCACCATGCTGATGTTCATGCCCCTGCACAACACCTCTTACCCCATCCGCCTGCTGGCCTGCGTGGTCTCCTACGTCATGTGGGATATGTGCTACACCATCGTCAACGTCCCCTACGGCACCATGTCCTCGGTCATGACCACCAACGAGCTTGAGCGCGCCGACCTGTCCAAGTGGCGCGCCGCCGGCAGCCTGATCGGCAACGTGCCCGCCGGCGTCATCCTGCCCCTCATCCTCTACAACCAGGTCACCGGCGACCCCATCCAGGAGCGATTCCTCTGGACGGCCATCGTCATGGGCCTGCTGACCTGGGTCTGCCTGCAGGCGACCATCAAGCTGTGCACCGAGCGCATGATCCACGTCGACGACCCCAACGAGAAAAAAGAGGACCAGCCCCACTTCTTCCGCACCTTCCTCAACTGCATGTCCAGCCGCCCCATGGCCGGCCTGATCATCGCCAGCGTGGCCCTGCTGATGTTCACGCAGTCCAACAACTCCACCAACCAGTACGTGTTCATGCTCTATTACCATGACACCAACTGGATCAGCGTGGCCATGATGATGAACTACGTGGCCCAGATCGCCATGATGTTCCTGATCCGCCCCCTGCTCAAGAAGTTCGACCGCAAGGCCCTGTGCTCGGTGCCCTTCATCGCCATCATCGGCATCACCGTCTTCATGATCCTCACCCCCATGTCCAGCCCCATGAGCTGGGTCATCTGCCAGTTCCTGATCGGCCTGCTGCAGGGTGCCTTCGTCACCCTGGTCTGGGCGCTGATCTCCGACTGCATCGACTACATGGAGGCCACCACCGGCCGCCGCGAAGAGGGCTCCGTGTACTCCTGCGTCACCCTCTTCCGTAAGATCGGCAGCGGCGTGGGCGCGGCCCTGCTGGGCGTGGCCCTGACCTGGACCGGCTATGACGAGACCCTCGACGTCGCCAGCCAGGCCGTCAACGTCGGCGTCAACGTCAAGAACCTGGCCGCCGGCTACCTGCTGATCGGCGCCGTCCTCATCTTCATCTCGATGGGCCTGATCTACACCCTCGACAACAAGAAGATGGAAGAAGTCGAGGCCAAGCTCGGCCGCTCCGGCGCAAGCAAGGCCCGCCTCGAAGACGCCGCCAAGAACACCTCCATCGGCGGAGGCAACGACTGATCTGTTATCTCCGGTTTCGATCCCCATTCTTTTTTCCTGAGCCTCCTTTGCGAAAGGGCAGCGGGGCGGGACGCCGCGGCGTCCCGCCCTTCTGCGTTTTGATGCAAATATTCTAATCAATATGCAAGCCTTGTATCCATGCAGCAATATGACGATTTCAACAAAAGAATTATTGATTAATTAGATGATTTAATCATTGACAACCAAAGCCAAAGGGGGTATTATATAGATAAGAAAGGGGCGCCGCCCAAGGCGCTTCGCCACACAGCATATGCGATTGCCACGCCGCAGCTGTTGAATACCGTCATCTGTCATGTTCCGTATCATTTGGAAGGAGAGTTTTTTATGAAGTACTTCCTGGACAGCGCCAAGCTGGACGAGATCAAACAGGCCTATCACACCTTCGGCATCGACGGCGTGACCACCAACCCCCGCCACATCATGCTCAGCGGCAAGCCCTTCCTCACCGCCATCACCGACATCGCCAACTGGATCAAGGAAGAGGGCCTGGAGGGCTACAATAAGTTCCCCGTCTCGGTGGAGATCAACCCCCACCTGGACGACACCGAGGAGATGATCGCCGAGGCGCGCAAGGTCGCCGCCATCAGCCCCAACTTCGTCATCAAGATCCCCTGCACCGAGGCCGGCGTCCCCGCCGCCCGCCGCCTGGAGAAGGAGGGCATCCGCACCAACGTCACGCTGGTGTTCAGCCCCGCGCAGGCCATCCTGCCCGCGAAGAACGGCTCGCTCTTCGTCTCGCCCTTCATCGGCTGGAAGGAAGCCAACGGCGAGGACTGCCGCCAGTACATCCAGGACATCGTGACCATCTACAAGAACTACGGCTACTACGGCAACACCCAGATCATCTGCGCCGCCATCCGCACCCCCAAGCAGATCGCGGACTGCGCGGTGGCCGGGGCCGACATCGTCACCACGGGCCTGGCCGTCTATCAGGACTGCATGAAGCACGCCTACACCACCCAGGGCATCGGCACCTTCTGCAACGCCTGGGACAACACCGCCAGGGAATAAGCCGCCGGCCAAGGAGGAACACACTATGAAAATCGGGTTTATCGGTCTGGGCATCATGGGCGAGTCCATGTGCGAGAACATCGTCAAAAAGCACGACGACACCGTCTACTGCTTCGACTTCGTGCCGGCCAAGGTGGAGCAGCTGGCCGCCAAGGGCGCCGTTGCCTGCAAGGACTCGGTGGAGCTGGCCGAAAAGTCGGACGTGATCATCTCGATGGTGCCCAAGTCCGAGCATTCGATGAGCGTCTATAAGACCATCCTGCCCGTGCTGGGCCCCGGCAAGACCTGCATCGATATGTCCACCATCGACCCCAGCGTCTCGGTGCAGATCAGCGAGATGGTCAAGGCCACTGGCGCGCAGTTCATGGACGCCCCCGTCGTCAAGAGCAAGCCCGCCGCCATCGCCGGCAAGCTGGGCATCTACATGGGCGGCGACGAGGCCGTCTGCGAGGCCATGCGCCCCATCCTGGCCTATATGGGCGAGAACATCATCCGCATGGGCGGCAACGGCAAGGGCCTGGTGATGAAGATCTGCCACAACGCCCTCGTCACCCAGATCCAGAACGGCGTCAACGAGACGCTGTCCCTGGCGCAGCTGCAGGGCATCTCGGTGGCCGACTACGCCACCGCCATCTCCTACGGCGGCGGCCAGAACTTCTACCTCGACGGCCAGTGGCAGAAATTGCAGGACGAGGACTACACCACCGCCTTCTCGCTGGCCAACGCCGCCAAGGACGTGGGCATCTGCATGAACCTGGCAAAGGAGTGCGGCTTCGACATGCCGGGCGAGGCCAACGTCCAGAAGGTCTACGAAAAGGCGATGGCCCAGGGCTTGGGCCCTGATGACTGGCGCTCCACCATCAAGATCGTGCGGGGGCGCTGAGGCCATGCTGGAACGTCTGAACCAAGTCAACGATGTGCCGGTGCGCAGCGTGCTGGATGCGGCCTTCGCCCCTTACGGGCGGGTGCTGGCGGGCTATGACTTCGCCCCCATGATCGACTACATGGAGCGCGAGACCCCCATCCCTGAAAACGGCAACGTCTACGTCGCCAGTGTGCCCGCGCTGGAGGCCCTGGCCCCGGCGGCCGAGCTCGCGGCCACCCTTTACGGCGGCATGCCTATCCAGGTGGGCTACTGCAACGGCCGCAATACCACCTGGAACGGCTTTGAGTACCACAAGGGCAGCGAGGTCAACGTGGCCGTCACCGATTTTATGCTGATCCTGGGCCACACCTGGCAGATCGAGGCGGGCAATACCTACCGCTTTGAGAACGCGCAGGTCTTCTACGTGCCCAAAGGCGCCGCCGTTGAAATGTACCAGAGCACCCTGCACCTGTCGCCCTGCCGCGTGTGCGACGCGGGCTTCAAGGGCATCGTGATCTTGCCGCGCGGCACCAACACCCCCCTGCAGGACAAGGCCCCGAACGCCGACCCCGAAAGCCGCCTGCTGCTGCAGCGCAACAAGTGGGTCATCGCCCACCCCGAGCGCGAGCCCCTGATCCGCCAGGGCGCGCACCCCGGCCTTGTGGGGCCCAACAAAGAGCTGTATTATTGACCCGCAACCGCGGGCTGACCCGGAGGTGACTGTTTTGGAACTGATCGTGAACGAACGCACTTTCACCCTGAAAAACGGCGCTGATATCCTGCTGTATACCGACAGCGCCACCCCGATGGTCTACGTCGGCCGCGGCGAAGAGGATGTCGCGATGTACCGCGGCAACTTCAAGATCGACGATTACGTCGTCGAGCGCCGTCCCCTGCGCCTGACCGCCGCCAGAAAGACCGGCACGGGCGCGGAGCTCGACCTCGAGGGCGTGCTGACCATCCAGGTGGCGGAGGAAAACGGCGCCGTCACGCTGACGCCCGTCTGCCACGACGCATCCGTCAACCGCTTCTGGCTGCGGGTGCAGGCCGCCAGGGACGAGCACGTCTACGGCTGCGGCGAGCAGATGAGCTACCTCGACCTGCGGGGCCGCCACTTCCCCCTGTGGACCAGCGAGCCGGGCGTGGGCCGCGACAAGACGACCTACGTCACCTGGCGCAGCGACGTCGAGAACGGCGGCGCGGGCGGCGACTACTACCACACCAACTACCCCCAGCCCACCTACGTCAGCAGCCGCCGCTATTACCTGCATATGCAGAGCACCGCCTACAGCGACTTCGACTTCCGCCACGACAGCTACCATGAGCTGCAGACCTGGTGCATCCCCGCCTACATCCGCCTGGAGGCCGCCCCCACCTTCGTCGCGCTGCTGGAGAAGCTGACCGCCTTCCTGGGCCGCCAGCCCGAGCTGCCCGACTGGGTCTACAACGGCCTGATCATCGGCGCGCAGGGCGGCAGCGAGCGCAGCTTCGGCATCGTGGACAAGAGCCTGGAAAAAGGTATCAAGGTGGCCGCCGTCTGGTGCCAGGACTGGGCCGGCAAGCGTGTGACCAGCTTCGGCAAGCGCTTGCAGTGGGACTGGCACTATAACCCCAGCATGTACCCCGACCTGCCCCGCCGCATCGAGGAGCTGCACGCCCGCGGCATCAAGTTCATGAACTACCTCAACCCCTACCTCGTCAACGACGGCGCGCTGTACGAGGAGGGCAAGCGCCTGGGCGTCTTCGCCAAAAAGAGCGACGGCTCGGACTACCTGGTGGACTTCGGCGAGTTCTACTGCGGCGTCATCGACCTGACCGACCCCAAGGCTTACCAGTGGTTCAAGGACGAGGTCATTAAGAAGTATACCCTGGACATCGGCTGCGACGGCTGGATGGCCGACTTCGGCGAGTACCTGCCCACCGACGACCTGGTGCTGGCCAACGGCGTCAGCCCCATGATCGAGCACAACAACTGGCCCGCGCGCTGGGCCCAGTGCAACTACGACGCCGTCAAGGAGAGCGGCAAACTGGGCCAGGTGGTGTACTTCATGCGGGCCGGCGGCATCGGCAGCCAGAAGTACTGCACGCTGCTGTGGGCCGGCGACCAGAGCGTCGACTTCAGCCGGCACGACGGCCTGTGCACCGTCATCTGCGCGGCCCTCAGCGCCGGCATGAGCGGTTGCGGGCTGAACCACTGCGACATCGGCGGCTACACCTCGCTGTTCGGCAACTGCCGCACCAAGGAAGTGTTCCTGCGCTGGGCCGAGATGGCCGCCTTCATGCCGGTGATGCGCACCCACGAGGGCAACCGCCCCGACACGAACTTCCAGTATTACGACGACGAGGACTGCATGGAGCGGCTGGCCCGCCTGGTGGACGTGTACACCATGCTGGCCCCCTACACCAAGACCCTGGTGGCCGAGAACGCCGCCAAGGGCACCCCGGTGCAGCGCCCGCTGTTCCTCCACTACGAGGACGACCCCGAGAGCTACGCCGAGCAGTTCGAGTACCTCTACGGCCCCGAGCTGCTGGTGGCCCCGGTCTGGCAGGCGGACAAGAGCGAGTGGGAGGTCTACCTGCCCTGCGACGGCTGGGTCCACCTGTGGACCGGCGCAGAGTACGGCCGCGGCCGCCACACGGTGCCCGCGCCCCTGGGCGACACCCCCGTCTTTTACAAGAAGGGCTCGGCCTGGAGCGGGCTGTTCGAGGGCATCCGCGCCAAATACGGGAAGTAAAGCATGCAAAACCAGATCCTCTTTTTCATCGTCATCCTGCTGACCAACATCATCCAGGGCATCACCGGCTTTGCCGGCACCATCCTGGCCATGCCCCCCAGCCTGATGCTGGTGGGCTATGATGTGGCCAAGCCCATCCTCAACGTGCTGGCCATCTTTTCCGGCGTCTATGTCTTTGTGGGCAACTACAAAAAGGTGGACTGGAAGGAGCTTGCGCGCATCGTCGCCATCATGGCGGCGGGCATCGTGGCCGCCGTGTTCATCCACGGCCTGTTCACCGGGCAGGAGCAGCTGCTGTACAAGCTGCTGGGCGTCTTTGTCCTGATCCTCTCTGTGCAGGGTTTTTATACATTGGTCCGTAAACCGGCCGCCCCGGCCCAAAAGCCCGCCCCGGCGGGCGACGGGCCGGCGGCCTGGGGGCTGCTGGCGCTGGCCGGCATCATCCACGGGCTGTTCGTCAGCGGGGGGCCGCTGCTCATCAGCTACCTGACCCGCCGCATCCAGGACAAAGTGGCCTTCCGCGCCACCATCTCGACGGTGTGGATCTTCCTCAACAGCCTGATCCTGCTGGAGGATGTGCGCGCCGGCCTGTGGACGGCCGGCACGCTGCGCACCGGCGCCGCCGCGCTGCCCTTCCTCTTCGCGGGCATGTTCATCGGCAGCAAGCTCTACGCCCGGATGAGCCAGCTCGTGTTTATGAAGCTGACGTACGTACTGCTGTTTATTTCCGGCCTGTCGCTGCTGGTCAAGTAAGCGGCGTGGCCCCAAAAGGAGTGACTTCACCATGGCATTTCAAGTAGCCTATGTGCCCATCGGCGTGGGCACCTTCCACCTCGAAAGCGCGCAGGAGCAGTTCGACCGCTCTGTGGCCATGCTGCGGCAGCTGTGCGGCGGCTGCGCCGTGCCCGACAAGATGCTGCTGAGCGTGGACGCCCTGTCCGCCTACCTGGACACCATCGACCCCGACCTGATCGTTTTGCAGAACATCACCTTCGCCAACGCGGCCTATGCCAGCGAGGTGCTCAAGCGCTTTGACTGCCCCATCGTGCTGTGGACCCTGCGCGAGCCGGTGATCGACGGCACCCGCCTGCGACTGAACAGCCTGACGGGCGCGTACTCCGCCGGCAACGCCATCGCCGCCTTCCGCGGCGCGGGCCGCTTCGAGTACGTCTTCGGCGCGCCGGGCGAGGAGGGCGTGGCCGCTGAGATTGGCGCCGCCATCCGCGCCGCCCAGGTCAAGAGCGACCTGGCCCGGCTGAAGATGCTGTCCATCGGGCATACGCCCCAGGGCTTCGGCTTTGGTCGCGCGCTGGACGCCGAGATGATGCGCACCTTCGGTGTCACCCTCGACTCCATCGAGGCGCGCGAGCTGATCAATAAGGCCAAGGCCTACACCGACGCCGAGGTCGGCGCCGAGCTGGACGAGGCCCGCCGCGCCATCGCCGGCCTGGACGCCATGCCGGAAAAGAACGTCATGGACTTTGCCCGCCTGTACAAGGCCTACCGCAGCTATGTGGGCGACAACCAGATCGGGGCCATCTGCTCCCGCTGCTGGCCCGACTTCTTCACCGACTTCGGCACCCCGGTGTGCGCGGTGCTCTCGCTGCTGAACGCCAACGGCGTGTCGGCCAGCTGCGAGTCCGACGCCTACGGCGCGCTGTCCATGTTCATCGGCAGCCGCCTGACCGGCAAGGCCTGCTTCTTCGGCGACCCCGTCTCGATGGACGAGGGCGAGAACACCATCACCTACTGGCACTGCGGCATGGCCGCCTGCAACCTGGCCCGCCATGATACCGGCGCGCAGGCGGGCGTCCACCCCAACCGCAAGATCGGCCCCGTCATGGACTTCGGCTGTGAAGCGGCGGAGCACGTCACCGTCTTCCGCGTGGGGCGCAAGCCCGACGGCAGCTTCCGCTTCTTCATCGCCGAAGGCGCCGCCCTCGACAAGCCCAAGCAGTTCAACGGCACGTCCATCGTGGTCAGGACCGAAAACAACGCCCGGGACATCGTCTGCGACAGCGTCAAGGACGGCTGGGAGCCGCACTTCGTCGTGGCCTACGGCGCCGTCGCCGCCGAGCTGGAAAAGCTGGGCCATATGCTGGGCGTGGAGGTCTGCAAGTTCTGAGCTTTGGGGCCTGGGCGCTACGTTCATTAAATTTTTACAAAGGCAGTTTGATTTTTTACAAAGGCTGTCCTTGCCATTTCCAGCGGGCTTGAGTATACTTTATATAAGCAATTAATTTTTTGATTTGAATTAATTCACATATAAAGTCTGCCAGGCCGAAAAGCCGCCCCATCGCAGGGGAACAGACCGTTGGAGAGGACGGACAGCCATGGGATATACCGGCATCAACATGGAAAATGTAAAGAGCAGAAACCAAAGCTCGATCCTGAAGCTGCTCAACGACGCGGGGCCCATGTCCCGCAAGGACATCGCGGCGCAGCTGGGGCTGACGCCCGCCAGCGTCACCACCCTGTGCGCCGAGCTGATGGCCGAGGGCATGCTCTATGAAGTGGGCGAGATCCAGGAGAGCAATCGTGTTGGTCGCCGCAAGGTACTGCTGGATATCCAGTACCAGTACCGCTATGTGTTATCCATCTGCATTGAAACACCGGTGACCTGTCTTTCGATCTGCGACCTGCACGGGGAGCATTGCACGACCCGGCAGCTGCATACCGACCCGGACGCCGCGCCGGCGGTCTTCCTGAAGGAGATCGCCGACATGGGCAAGGTGCTGATGTGGGAGGCGGGCATCCGCCGCGACCAGCTGCTGGGGGCGGGCGTCTCGGTGCCCGGCCCGGTGGACCGCGCGGCGGGGGTCAGCCTGCATGCCTACCGCATCTGGGACCAGCCCGTCCGCGTCGCCGAAGTGCTGGCAGAGCATCTGGAATGCCCCGTCATCCTGGAAAACAACGTGAAGGCCTTCGCCCAGGCGGAGCTGCTGTACGGCATGGGCAAGAAGCACTCGAACCTCGTCTTCCTCAAGTGGGGGCCGGGGGTGGGCTCGGCCATCATCACCGACGGCCATATCTACCAGGGCAAGTGCGCCAAAAACGCCGAGATCGGCCACGTCCGTGTGGACAAAGACGGCGCGCCCTGCCATTGCGGCCGCCGCGGCTGCCTGGAGACGCGCGTCGCCGCGCACCCGCTGGTCAAGCGGCTGCAGGCAGTTTGCAGCCCCGAGGCCACGCCCCTTTTGTGGCAGGCCGTGGACGGCGAGCTGTCCAGGATCACGGTGCACACATTGCCCCGCCTGGCCGAGCTGGATGACCCCGGCATGTGGCAGGCCCTCGACGACGAGATCGAGGCCCTGGCCAACGTCACCGGCGCCATCCTGACCATGCTGGCCCCCGACCGGCTGGTGGTCTACGGCAACATGTTCCGGGTGCCCCACTTCTTCGAGCATTTCCGGGCGGCTTGCAAGCGCTATGACCCGGCCTACAACGAGGAATATGTGGTCCTGTCCGAGCTGGCCAGCCAGATCGACCACATCGGGCCCCTGGCCATCGTGGCAAGCGAGCTGTTCTACCAGGTATAACGGGCAAGCAAGATCATCGCAGCAGTGCAGAACGGATACACCCCCGGCGGAGGTCCCCCCCTCCCACGGTGTGCCGCTCTGCATTTTTTTGTAAGCGGGGGCGCCCCGCTTGCGTTACCCTGAGAAAAAGGAGGCAACGATATGGCCTACCTCATGGCCCTGGATGCCGGGACGACCTCCAACCGGTGCATCCTGTTCAACGAAGCGGGGGAGATGTGCAGCGTCGCGCAGAAGGAGTTCACCCAGTATTTCCCGAAGCCGGGCTGGGTGGAGCACGACGCGAACGAGATTTGGACCACCCAGCTGGGCGTGGCGTTGTCAGCGATGAACAAGATCGGCGCGACGGCGGCCGATATCGCCGCCATCGGCATCACGAACCAGCGCGAGACCACCATCGTCTGGGACCGCGACACCGGCGAGCCGGTCTGCCACGCCATCGTGTGGCAGTGCCGGCGCACCAGCGCCTTCTGCGACGAGCTGAAGGCGCGCGGGCTGACCGAGAAGTTCCGGCAGAAGACGGGGCTTGTCATCGACGCGTACTTTTCGGCCACGAAGCTGAAATGGATCTTGGACAACGTCCCCGGCGCGCGGGAAAAGGCCGAGGCCGGGCAGCTTTTGTTCGGCACGGTGGAGACCTGGCTGATCTGGAAGCTGACCTGCG
>CALXGZ010000052.1 GCA_944387975.1 uncultured Faecalibacterium sp. | reverse complement strand
TGGTGCCGCCGTAGCTGGACACCACCATAAAGTCGATGCTGCAGGGGATGGTCACCGCCCGCATCAGGTCGGCCATAAAGACCACCGCGCCCTTTAAGATCGAGACCAGCAGCAGGTCCTTGCCTGCATAGTCCCGGCTGATCTGGGCCCCCAGCTCGGCCACTTTGGCCCGCAGCTGCTCTTCGCTGACCAGAACGGTCTGAATGTCGTCGCGCATATCCATGACTCAACGTCCTCTCTTATTCTTCCGTTTGACTTTCGATCTCCAGCCGCAGGACAAGGCCAGCCGCCCCCGTGGGGGCAAGGCCATCCGCAAAGCCCGCGCCGCAGACCCACAGCACCTCGCTGCCGTCCGCCAGCAAGGGCAGACGGTCCCGCTCCTCGGGCGGGATGCCCTGCTCGTTCATCCACTTGCGCAGGGGTTTCGACAGCCCGCGGCCGGGCGGCCGGTAGCTGTCCCCCGGCAGGCGGCCGCGCAGGGTCAGGGCAGGGTGCAACATGGTTATTCTAGCATAATCCGCTACATTTTTTAAGTCTTTTTTGTGAACGACCTGTGTTTTTTCTTGAAAACTCTCCCACGTCAGCCGGGCGCACAGCACTTTGCCCCCGCCAAGGGGGTATTCGGCCCGCTTTTCCGGGCAAAAGGGCTGTTCTTGCAGGCAGGCGGCCGGCCCTTCCGGCGGGGCCGTCTCCAGCCGGAGGCAGCCCTGCCCGGCCCGCAGCCGCACCGCCGGCCGCAGCTGCACCGCGCCCGCGCCCCGCCGCACCGCCTGGCACAACAGGCGGATGTACAGCTCCTCGGGGTCCCGGTGGGGGGCCACCAGCGCGCGGGCCGCCGCCTCCAAAATCAGGGGGTCGGCCTGCTGCAGGGGGCCCAGCGCCCAGGCATCCGGCCCCACAGCCGCCCCGGCCAGCAGGGCGGCGGCGGCGCGGTCGAAGTAGGCCCCGGCCCGGGCGGCCTTTTCGCAAAAGCGGGCGAGGTTGCGCTCGGCCCCGGCGTTGGCCTGCCGCAGCGCGGGCAAAGCGCCGTGCCGCAGCCGGTTGCGGGCGTATGCGTCCGAGAGGTTCGTCTCGTCGGTGACCCAGCGCTGGCCCAGCGCGCGGCAGTAGGCCTCCACCTCCGCCCGCGTCAGGCACAGCAGCGGCCGGACGTAGAAGTCCCGCGCGGGGCGTATGCCTCCCGCCCCGTGCAGCCCCGTCCCCCGCGCCAGGCGGAACAGCAATGTCTCGGCCTGGTCAGTGACAGTATGGGCCGTGGCGACGCGGTCTATCCCCGCGCCGTGCAGCCGGGCAAAGCAGGCGTAGCGCAGCGCGCGGGCCCCGGCCTCGCCGCCGGAAGCGTCGGGCAGGCCGTCCTCCCCGGCGCGGCAGACGGCCAGCGGCACGCCCAGCCGCGCGCACTCGGCGCGGACGAAGGCCTCGTCGGCGTCCGCGGCTGCGCCGCGCAGCTTGTGGTTGACATGGCAGGCCGACACCTCCAGACCCAGCGGCCCGGCCAGCGCCAGCAGCAGCCGCAGCAGGGCCATGCTGTCCGCCCCGCCCGAGACGGCCGCGGCCACCCGCTGCCCGGGCGCGAACAGCCCGGCCTGCCTGCACCAGGCGAGCACCCGGGCCTCGGTCTTTTCCTGTACGCGGTCCATCAGTGGCGGAAATCCACGTCCATAAAGCGTGTGTGCGCGCCGTCCCAGCCGAGGGGCACGGTGCTGGTCTCGCCGTGGCGGTTCTTGGCCACGATGCACTCGGCGGTGTCGGCGTCCACGTCGGCCCCGTCGGGCTGCTGGCTGGCGTAGTAGGAGTCCCGGTACAAAAACAGCACGCAGTCGGCGTCCTGCTCGATGGAGCCGGAGTCGCGCAGGTCGGACAGCTGCGGCCTGTGGCTGGAGTTGTTGCCCTGCTTTTCCACCGCGCGGGACAGCTGGCTCAAGGCGATGATGGGCACATCCATCTCCTTGGCCATGATCTTCAGGTTGCGCGTGATGGAGCTGATCTCCTGCACGCGGTTCTCGCTGCGCTGGCCCGAGGTCATCAGCTGCAGATAGTCGATGACGATCAGCCCGATGTTGGGGCGGCTGGGGTCCTGGTTGATGCGGCGGATCTTCGCCTTCATCTCGGTGATGGTGATGGCGGAGGTATCGTCCATGTAGATGGGCGCGTCGTGCAGCTTTTCGGTGGCCAGGGCCAGGTACTCCCAGTCGGAGGCGGTCAGCGCGCCGGTGCGGAAGGCCTGGCTGTCGATGCCGGCCTCGGCCGAGAGGATGCGGTTGGTCAGCTGCTCCTTGGTCATCTCCAGGCTGAAGATGGCCACCGGGATGCGCTGCTTCATGGCCACGCGGGTGGCGATGTTCAGCGCAAAGCTGGATTTGCCCATGCCGGGCCGCGCCGCCAGGATGATCAGGTCCCCGCGGCCCAGGCCCGTCAGCACGGTATCCAGCAGGCGGAAGCCGGTGGGGATGCCCTTGTACTTGTCGGCGTCGGGGCCGCTGATCTTCTGTAAATTGGTCAGCGTCTCGACCATGCTGGACGACAGCGGCGTCAGCGCGCTGGAGTCCCGGCCCGAGCGTATCTCGTACAGGCGCTGCTCGGCGTTTTCCAGCAGCAGGGCGGCGTCGGGCTCGTCGCCGGCGTCCTGCAAAATGTCGGCGGCCACGCCCATCAGCTGGCGGATGAGGTATTTCTCCTGCACGATCTCGGCGTAGGCGCGCACGTTCGAGATGCTGGGCACCGTCTCGGCCAGGCCGGTCAGGTAGACCTTGGCCTCGTCGGGGCTTGCAAAGATGTTGTCCGAGACGACCGCGTCCAGCAAGGTGACGAAGTCGATGGTCTGGTCCCCGGTGAACAGGCGGACCATCTCGGCGTAGATGCGCCCGTTCTGGGGCGCATAGAACATCTCGGGCCGGACGATCTCCACAAGGTCCGTCAGCACCTCGGGCTTGAGCAGCACCGCGCCCAGCACGCTCTGCTCGGCCTGCATGCTGTAGGGCGGCTGGATGCCGATGCGTTCCAGGTTCAGTTCATGGCCGCCATAGCGGCGGCGGCGCTCGTCGGGCATGTTGGCCCCCCTTTCTCACGAAAAAGCGCCCCCTTTGTTGCAGGGAGCGCAGCGGCGGCAAAGCGGCTTACGCCTGCTCGACCTCCACGTTGACTTTAAAGCTGGCGACGACGCCCGGGTACAGCCGCACCTTGCCGGTAAACACGCCGGCGTCGCGGATGTCCTTGACGTCCAGCTCGATCTTCTTCTTATCGACGGTCTCGCCGGCCGCCTCCGAAAGGGCCGCGGCGATCTCCTTGCCGGTCACCTTGCCGAACAGCCGGCCCGAAGCGCCGCCCTTGGCCTTGACGGTGACGATGCGGCTGTTGATCTTGGCGGCCAGGGCCTGGGCGGCGGCCAGGTTCTCCGCCTCATGGAAATCGGCGGCGGCCTCCTTGCTGCGGGCAATGTTCAGCGCGCTGGCATCGGCCACGGCCGCCAGCTTGCGGGGCAGCAGAAAGTTGCGGGCGTACCCGTCCGAGACCTCATGGATCTCATCCTTTTTGCCGATCCCTTTGACATCCTGTTTCAAAATAACCTTCATGGCTGAAACCTCATTTCCGGCCGGGGGCTTGCGCCGCCTGCGGCCATTTCTTCCTTTTAGTATACCGCATCCCGGCCGTTTCGGCAAGGGCGGCGGCGTTTTTCCCGGGCGGGGCGCCCGGTTGTTTTACCCCAGCTCCTCGCGGGCGGCGGCCAGGGCGCTCTCGATCACCTTGTCCATGTCGTAGTAGCGGTACTCGCCCAGCCGCCCGCCGAAGCGGACGTCCTTCTCCTCCCCGGCCAGGGCCTTGTAGCGGGCGTAGA
>CALXGZ010000051.1 GCA_944387975.1 uncultured Faecalibacterium sp. | reverse complement strand
CGCCGGCGCGACGGTTGAATGACAAAGGAACGGAATACGATACCGGCCTTTCCTTTGGATAGAGGAAGAGAAAGAGGAGAGTGACAAGTATGGCGTTGATCGTACAAAAGTTCGGCGGCTCATCGGTGCGTGACCGCGAGCGTATTTTCAACGTGGCGCGCATCGTGGCCAACACCCACAACGCGGGCAACGACGTGGTGGTCGTGGTATCCGCCCAGGGCGATACCACCGACGACCTGATCGCAAAGGCGGCGGAGATCACCCACAACCCCTCCGCGCGCGAGATGGATATGCTGCTGGCCTCGGGCGAGCAGATCAGCATCGCGCTGCTGGCGATGGCCCTGAACGAGATCGGCTGCCACGCCACCAGCCTGACGGGCTGGCAGGCGGGCTTCCACACCGACCGTGCCTACACCAAGGCCCGCATCAAGCGCATGGACGTCGAGCGCATCACGTCGGAGCTGGAGCGCAACCGCATCGTGGTGGTGGCGGGCTTCCAGGGCATCAACAAGCTGGACGACATCACCACCTTGGGGCGCGGCGGCTCGGACACCAGCGCGGTGGCCATCGCGGCGGCGCTGCACGCCGACCGCTGCCAGATCTTCACCGATGTGGAGGGCGTCTACACCGCCGACCCGCGCAAGGTGCGCAACGCCCGCAAGCTGCCCGAGATCAGCTTTGACGAAATGCTGGAGCTGGCGTCCCTGGGCGCGCAGGTGCTGAACAACCGCAGCGTCGAGCTGGCCAAAAAGTACAATGTGGAGCTGGAGGTGCTCTCCAGCCTGAACCCGGTGCCCGGCACTGTGGTCAAGGAGGTTGCAAAAGATATGGAAGGTATGCTGATCAAGGGTGTCGCGAAGGACACCGACGTCGCCGTCATCTCGATCATGAACGTCCCCGACGAGCCGGGCATGAGCTTTAAGATCTTCGGTATGCTGGCCCAGAAGAAGATCAACGTCGACATCATCCTGCAGTCCACCGGCCGCGACGGCAAGAAGGACGTCATCTTCACCTGCTCGCAGGGGGACGCGCCCATCGCCATGCGCGCGCTGAAGGAGAGCGAGAAGTTCAGCCAGGTCAGCTGCTCGAACGATTACGCCAAGGTGTCCATCGTGGGCGCCGGCATGCAGAGCCACAGCGGCGTGGCCGCCGGCATGTTCGAGGCTTTGGCCAACAACAACATCAACATCCACATGATCTCCACCAGCGAGATCAAGATCTCCTGCATCATCGACCGCGAGGAGGCCGACCGCGCCGTCAGCGCCATCCACGACAGCCTGTTCCATTAAGCGGCCCTGTCTGCCGCCGGTTCGCCGGCGGCTTTTTTGTGTGTTGCGATTTTTCTCGTTTACAGACCGCCGCAAAAGCGGTATACTAACCCAGTAGGCCCTGCCTACGATCCCAGTAGGCCCTGCCTACGATTCGAGCAATTACCCGAAGCACGGAGCGAACCTCATGGAACAAAACAAGACACGGTGCCCCGCGCCCGCTTCGCCCGGCCGGCCCCGCCTGACGCGGGAGCAGTGGCTGGCCCGGCGACGCCGGCGCCGGCTGTGCCTTTTGCGCAACTGGGTGCTTTTCCTGTCGGCCTGCGGGGCCGCGGTGGGGCTGATGACCGGGCTGATCCTGTGGGCGCTGCCCCAGGTCAGTGCGCTGCTGGGCGGCCGGCAGGAGTTCACCGCCCCGGTCTACGACCTGAGCGGCTATGTCTGCGACCCGGCCGACCCCTACCTGATCCTGACGAACAATAACCTGCCCCTGGCCGAAACGCCCGCGCCCGCCCTGGCGGCGGCGGACGACGCCACCGGCTGCCAGCTGGAAGAGACGGCGGCCGCCGCCTACCGGGCGATGGCCGCGGCCGCGGCCGAGGTGGGCGTCCGGCTGCGCCTGGTGGAGGGCTACCAGACGCCCGAACAGGCCCAGCAGGCCTTCGACGCCCGCAAGCAGGGCTACCTCGACGGCGGTATGAGCGACGCCGACGCGGACGCCCGTGCGGCCACCGTCGTGCCGCGGCCCGGCTGCAACGAGAGCGTCACGGGCCTGGCCGCCAGTATCCTGGCCGAGGGCTACGACACGCTGGACAGCGGCTTTGCGGATACCGACGCCTACCGCTGGCTGTCGGCCTACGCCGCCGACTACGGCTTTATCCTGCGCTGGCCGCAGGACCGCCAGGCCGCCACCGGCATGGCCTTCCAGCCCTGGCGCTGGCGCTACGTCGGCGTCGAGAACGCCCGCGCCATCTTTGCCAGCGGCCTGTCGCTGGAAGAATTCCTTGCGGTCAACCAGCTGAGCTGACCCGTTTACGGAGGACGACATTGGAACGAAAACAACTTGCACCCGGGGTGCACCTCTCCTGGGATGCGGCGGAAAAGCTCAACCGCTGCCGTATCAGCATCCACTTCACTTTCCCCATCCGGCGCGAGACGGCCACCGCCCACGCCCTGCTGCCCCTGGTGATGGAGCGCGGCTATGCCGGCTGCCCCGACATGACCGCCCTGACCAAAAAGCTGGCCCGCCTGTACGGGGCCGACCTGACCGTGGACGGCCGCGCGGTGGGCGCGGGGCGCAACCTCTGCGTCAGCGTCACCGGCATCAAGGACCGCTTCGCCCTGGCGGGCGAGGACCTCTGCGCCGCCTACACCGGGCTGGCGCTGGGGGTGGCCTTCCACCCTTGCATCGCGGACGGCGCTTTCGACCCCGAGGCCGTCGCCATCGAAAAGCAGATGCTGCGCCAGTCCCTCGAGGACGAGCTGAGCGACAAGCGCCTGTACTGCATGCGCCAGACCGCGCGGCTCTTTTTTGGGCCGAGCCCCATGGGCATACGGCAGGAGGGCTACCTCGACGAGCTGGACGCGCTGACCGGCGCGGACCTGGCCGCCGCCTACGATGAGATGCTGCGCGCCGCCTCCATCGAGCTGATGGTGCTGGGCTGCACCCCCGCCGAGACGCAGCGCATCACCGCCGCTTTTTTGGCCGAGCTGGCCGCCGTGCGGCGGCAGCCCGCGCCCCTTGCGCCCTTCGGGGCCATGCCCCGCCAGACGCCCGTCCACAAGGCGGAGACCTTCGACATGGTGCAGGCCAAGCTCTGCCTGGCCTTTACCCTGGGCCGCCCGATGGACCTGCGCGATATGGCGGCCTGCCGCCTGGCCATGGCCCTGTACGGCGGCAGCGTCACCAGCCGGCTGTTCCGCAACGTGCGCGAGCGGGACAACCTCTGCTATTACTGCTCGTCCTCGTTCCAGAGCTTTACCGGCAGCATGACGGTGTCCAGCGGCATCGACCCGGGCAACGCCGCCCGCGCCGAGGAGGCCATCCTCACCGAGCTGGCCGACCTGTGCACCGGGCCCATCGCCGCCTGGGAGCTGGAGGACTGCCGCCGCGGCCTGATCGCCGGGCTGGAGGGCATCGAGGACTCCCTGAGCGGCATCGAGAGCTGGTACGGCATGGAGATCATCCGGGGCGGGGCCATCACCAGCCCGGCCCAGGCCCGCGCGGACCTGGCCGCCGTCACCGAGGAGCAGGTGCGGGCCGTGCTGCGCCGCTTCAGCCTCTCGGTCAGCTATCTTTTGACAAGGAAGGAGGAGGCCCATGCCTGAGCGCCTGGCTATTCTGGACTGCGCCGGCAACGAGCGCTACGTCCTGCCCTCGGGCCTGACCGTCCTGGTGCGGCCCATGCCGGGCTACGCCGCGGCCCAGGCCATCGTGGCGGCCAAGTTCGGCTCCATCGACGTGCATTTCCGCCTCGGGGAGGAGGAGCTGACCCTGCCCGCCGGCGTGGCCCACTACCTGGAACACAAGATGTTCGAGGACAAGGAGGGCGACGCCTTCGCGAAATTCGCCCGCATCGGGGCCAACGCCAACGCCTTCACCAGCTTCGACCGCACCTGCTATTTCTTCACCGCCACCGGCGCGGTGGACGAGGGCCTGGACGTGCTGCTGGAGATGGTCACCCACCCCTATTTCACCGATGAGACGGTGGCCAAGGAGCAGAGCATCATCGCGCAGGAGATCAAAATGTACGAGGACAGCCCCGACTGGCGCCTCGTCACCGAGCTGTGCCAGTGCCTGTACCACAGCCACCCCATCCGCACCGACATCGCGGGCACCTGCGAGAGCATCGCGCGCATCACCCCGGCCATGCTGTACGACTGCTGCAGGGCCTTCTACGCGCCGTCGAACCTGGTGCTGTCGGCGGCCGGCAACATCACGGCGGAGCAGGTGCTGGCCGCCTGCGCCCGGGCCGGGCTGGACAAGCCCGCCGCCGCCCCCGCCGCCCGGCGCATCTGCGCCGCCGAGCCCATGACCCTGGCCAAGCGCGAGACGTGCCTGCGCATGGCCGTCTCGATGCCCTATTTCGGCATCGGCTATAAGGAAGCGCCCCTCGCCCCCGGCGACGGCCGCACCGAGGCGCTCTACGATCTGATCCTCGGCTGCATCTGCGGGGGCATGTCGCCGCTGTACCGCCGGCTGTACGACGAAGGGCTGGTCACCCCCAATTTCGGCGGCGAGGTGCTGCGGGTGGACGGCTGCTGCTGCATCCTGTTCACCGGTGGCAGCGAGACGCCCGACGCCGTGCGCGGGCTGCTGCAGGCGGAGATCGAGCGCGTCCGCGCCGAAGGGGTGGACCGGGAGATCTTTACCCTGTGCAAAAACGAGAGATACGGCCAGCTGGTGGAAAACCTCGAGAACGTCGAGGACGCCGCCAGCCAAATGGCGGATTGCGCCCTGCTGGGCCAGACGGTGCCCCAGCAGCTGGAGATGCTGGCCGGCCTGACCGCCGAGGACGCCGACCGCGCCCTGCAGACCATTTTGCAGCCGGAGCGCGCGGCCTTCGTCAAAATTTTGCCCGACGGGGCTGAAACGGAGGAATGAACTATGACGAACCTTGTCACTTTCCCGGGGCTGGGCCTCAGTTTTGAGATCAGCCGGGTCGCCTTCACCATCGGGGGCGTGAACATCTACTGGTACGGCGTGGTCATCGCTGTGGGCCTTGTGCTGGCTATGATCTTCGCTATGCGCCACTGCACCGAGTTCGGCATCGACGGCGATTCCATGGTGGACGTCCTGGTGGTGGGCGTGGTGCTGGGCATCCTGTCCGCCCGGGCCTACTATGTGGCCATGGCCCCCTTCAAGTACCAATCCATCCGGGAGATCCTGTCCCTCCGGGACGGCGGCCTGGCTATCTATGGCGGCATCATCGGAGCGGTGGTCTTTGGCGGCCTGGCCTGCAAGTGGCGCAAGGTGCCGGTGCTGCCCATGTTTGACCTGACCGGTATGGGCTTCCTTATCGGCCAGTGCCTGGGCCGCTGGGGCAACTTCTTCAACCAGGAGGCCTTCGGCTGCAACACCACCCTGCCCTGGGGCATGTACAGCGCCGCCACCGAGGCCTACCTGCGCGGCAGCACGGTCACCGCGCCGGCGGGCGCCGTCATCGACCCCACCATGCCGGTGCACCCCACCTTTTTGTACGAGAGCCTGTGGTGCCTTGTGGGCTTTGTCGCGCTGCGCCTGTACATGAAAAAGCGCCGCTTCAACGGCGACATCGCGCTGCTGTACGCCATCTGGTACGGCGCGGGCCGCTTTTGGATCGAGGGCCTGCGCACCGATAGCCTGCTGCTGGTGCCGGCGCTGGGCCTGCGCGCGTCGCAGCTGGTGGCCGGCGTCGCCGTGGTGGCCGGCATCGCGGCCGAGATCGTCCTCAGCCGCAGGTACGCCGGCAAGGCCCTGATGGTGCCCCTGGCCGTCACCGCCGACAACCGCAAGCTGCAGGCCCAGGTGGCCAAAAAGGAGGGCGTGCCGGTGGACAGCGTCGCCCTGCCGGTCGAGGAGGCCTACGCCGCGCTGCCCCGCGCCGAGTTCCTGGCCCGCACCGCCGCCTATAACGCCAAGGTGAAGGCCATGCTGGAAGCGAGGCTGAACGGGCCGGCGGCGGACGCAGCAGGCGAAACTGAAAAATAAACGCCGAAAAATCGAAAAATTGTAGGTTTGTC
Organism: uncultured Faecalibacterium sp.; assembly: GCA_944387975.1. Lineage (GTDB taxonomy): Bacteria > Bacillota > Clostridia > Oscillospirales > Ruminococcaceae > Faecalibacterium. The sequence goes on along the minus strand of CALXGZ010000051.1, from coordinate 114 downwards.
AATGAAGTGTTACACAGTTACACAGAAGAAAAAGAGTCAAGGACCTGTTTAGGAGAGCGCCAGTTGAGAGGACGCATAGGGAAATTGTTATAAGCTCGTTCCCTCACGGCAAGC
>CALXGZ010000050.1 GCA_944387975.1 uncultured Faecalibacterium sp. | reverse complement strand
GCTTGCCGTGAGGGAACGAGCTTATAACAATTTCCCTATGCGTCCTCTCAACTGGCGCTCTCCTAAACAGGTCCTTGACTCTTTTTCTTCTGTGTAACTGTGTAACACTTCATTGACAAACCTACAGATTGAAATATAGCAGAATTTGACCTACCCTTGACATTCCCGCCAAATGGTGTTATCCTGATAGTGGGGCAGTTTGCACAGCGTACCCGCTGGGCCCGCCCCCCCACAGGAAAGGATGTTTACTATGACCTGTACCCATATGTATAAACGGCTGTGCGCGTTGTGTCTCGCGCTGGCGCTGCTGCTGGCAGGCGGCGTGGCGGCGGGGGCCGTGGGCGCGGCCGCCGGCGTGACCGCGAACCTGCCCGTCTGCGTCACCTTCTGGGATGAGGACAGCGAGGGCCTGTCGGTGGTCAACGACGGCGTCGACAGCGCCCGCGAGGCCAGCCTTGTGCGCCAGTCCAACGGCACCTATACCCTCAATTTGCCCATCCAGACCGTCTCGACGGTGGTGTTCACCGGGCACCTTTCGGGGCTGACCATAGGCGATATCGCCTATGACGGCGAAGTGTCCGGCAGCTTGAGCGACGGCACGGCCGTGCTCACCATCCGCAACCTGCCCTCTTCGGTGCTCACCGGCAGCAACGTCAGCCGCTCGCTGGTGGTCACCTGCGCCATCGAGATGGACGTCGACCTTTTGGGCGAGACCGCCAAGACCGCCCGGATGTGCATCGCCGTCCTGTAAAGCGTCGCGGCACACAAAAAGACTGCGGGGCGCAGCGCCTGCCGCAGTCTTTTTTTGCCCGGGCCGGCGGGCAGGTCAAAACTTTTCGATGATGTCCCCGGCCATCTTGTCCAGGCGGTCGACCGCATGTTCGGCCCCTTTTGCCATTTTGCGGGCCGCCTTGCGCACGCCCCGGGGGTCGTTGTGGACCGCGGCCATCACGCCGGCGGCCCCCACGGCCGCGCCCGCCGCCATGCCCAGCAGCATCCCGGCGGCAGAGTGGATCTGATGTTCTTTCATACACGTGCCCTCCCGTTCATTCGTGTTCCTTCGTGCCGGCATCCCGGCCAAACATAGTATGCCCGGGCGGGGCCGTCCTATCCGTGACCTGATCAAGAAGGAGGCTTGTCCCTTGCCCACTGAACCGAAAAAAGTCCTCTGCATCCACAGCTTTGCGGGGGCGGGGCGGTGCAGCCTGGCCATCATCACGCCGGTGCTGGCCGTCATGAGCTTCGAGCCCGTCGCGCTGCCCACCGTGCTGCTGTCGACCCACACCGGCGGCCTGGGCGACCCCGCCCGGCTGGACTGCCGCGGCTGGTGCCGGGCGGCCCTGGCGCATTACCAGGCCCTGGGCTTTGCGCCCGACTGCATCTACACCGGCTACCTCGGCGACGAAGAGCTGGCGCGCCTGGCGGGCGAAGCCTTTGCGCTGTGGCCCGCCGCGCTGAAGATCGTCGACCCGGCCATCGCCGACGGCGGCAGGCTGTACGCCGGCATCAGCCCCGCCGCCCTCGAGGGGGTGCGGGCGCTGGCCCGGCAGGCCGACGTCATTTTGCCCAACCTGACGGAGGCAAAGCTGCTTTTGGGCCTGGACCCGGCCGAGCCGGCCCAGCCCGTCGCGGACGAAGAAGCTCTGGCCCTGGCGGCGCAGCTGGCCGAAGGCGGGCGGCAGGCCCTCGTCACCGGCATCCCCATGGGGCGCTACATCGGCTGCGCCGGCGGCGGCAAGGAGCCCTTTGTGCAGCGGCGCCTGCGCATCGGGCGCAGCTACCACGGCACGGGCGACCTGTTCGGCGCCATTGCCACGGGCGCTTTGCTGCGCGGCAACGCCCTGTCGGCGGCGGCCGACGCGGCGGCCGGCTTTGTGGCGCAGGCCATCCAGAACACGCCCCCCACCGCCGACGAGCGCTACGGCGTCTGGTTCGAGCCGCTGCTGCCGCGCCTGGCCCCCATGCCCGAACTGTGACCATGGCCGGAAAAGGAGAATAGGATGGAGCATAAACCTACGCTGAACATCGTCCTGGTGGAGCCGCGCATCCCGCAGAACACCGGCAACGTGGCCCGCACCTGCGCGTGCACCGCCTGCCGGCTGCACCTGGTGGGGCCGATGGGCTTTGCCATCGACGATAAAAAATTAAAGCACGCGGGGCTTGACTATTGGCCCATGCTTGATATAACATATTATCAGGGCCTCGACGATTTCTTCGCCCGCAACGAGGGCCCCTACTACTATTTTACGACCAAAGCCCCCCGCCGCTACACCGACGTGGCCTACCCGGACGGGGCGTATCTGGTATTTGGCAGAGAAGACGCGGGCCTGCCCGAGGCGCTGCTGGCCGCCAATCAGGACTGGTGCATCCGCATGCCCATGCGGGAGGGCGCGCGCAGCCTGAACCTGTCCAACAGCGTGGCGGTGGGCGTCTACGAGGTGCTGCGCCAATGGGACTTCCCCGAGCTGCTCGACCACGGCCATCTGCGTGACTATGAATGGAAATGAGGATTACTATGAACAAAATCGCCATCCTGACCGACTCCTCCTGCGACATCCCCCAGGCGCTGGCCGACAAGTACGGCATCGACATCATGAGCTTCCACATCCTGCTGGACGGCGTCGATTACCTTGAGCGGGTCAGCTGCACGAACGAGGAATTCTACGGCCTGATGCGCCAGGCCAAGGGCGTGCCCTCCACGGCGGCCATCACCCCCATCCAGTTCTGCCAGAAGTACTGCGAGTACGTGGACGCCGGCTACACCGACGTGGTGCACATCACGATCAACCGCTCCGGCTCGTCCACCTACGACAACGCCGTCATGGCCCAGGGCATGCTGCGGGAAGAGCGCCCCGAGCACAAGATGAAGATCCACCTGCTGGACAGCCACACCTACTCGATGGTGTTCGGCTGGTACGTCTGCGAGCTGGCCCGCAAATTGCGCAACGGGGCCGAGCTGCGCCACGTCATCGGCGAGTTCAACGACAAGATGAGCCGCATGGAGATCATCCTCGGACCCTACAGCCTGCGCCAGATGAAAAAGAGCGGCCGCATCTCGGCGGCGGCGGCCTTTGCCGGCGAGCTGCTGGGCCTGCGCCCCATCATCACGCTGATCGACGGCAAGACCGTGGTGGAGAACAAGGTGCGCGGCGACGACAAGGTCATCCCCGCCATCATCGAGCTGGGCAAAAAGCGCACCGCCGGCCTCGACGACTTTGAGTATATGGTGGCCCACACCGGCATCAAGCAGGGCGAGGAGCTGCGCCGCGCCTGCAAGAAGGCCTTCGGCCAGGAGCCGGTGGTCGTCTTTGAGCTGGGCGGCGTCGTCTCGGCCAACACCGGCCCCGACACCGTCGCCATCGCCTACACCGGCAGGCGGAGATAACCTGCTTTTCTGACCTACTTTTCTGAAGAAAAGTAGGCAAAAGACTTTTCAACACCCCCGGCCCTGCGGCCGGGGGTATTTCAGACCGTCAAAATGTCCAGACTGCGCGGCATGTGCGCAGGGCCGGGGCTTGTTTGGCTCTTGCCCCCGCGGCGCATCTGTGCTATACTGGCTTGCGGCGCGCTGTGCGCGCCACCTCAAATCCGAATAGCGTACAAAGAGCAACTTAGGATTTTAGGCTCCCCGGCGGTCTTTGCCGGGCCAAACCTCCGGGGGCTGGCGGCCCCGGAAGGTCAAAATCTTTCCGCTGGGAGTATTGTACCCATGAACACGCAACACTTTACCGTCCGCAAACTCGCCCGCTGCGCCGTCGTCGCGGCCCTCTATGTCGCCCTGTGCCTGGGGCTGGCCCCCTTCTCCTACGGGGCGGTGCAGGTGCGGGTGGCCGAGGCCCTGTGCCTGCTGCCCGTCTTCGGGCCCGAGTACATCCTCGGCGTCACCCTGGGCTGCGCGCTGGCGAACCTGCTGGGCTCCACGATGATCGACGTCGTCTTCGGCACGGCGGCCACCTTCCTGGCCTGCCTGTGCACCTACGCCGTGCGGCGCTGGCGCGTGGGCGGCTTCGCCGTCCCGGCGGCCGTGCCCCCCATCCTCTGGAACGCCGTCATCGTCGGCACTGAGATCGCGGTCTTTTTCTCCAACGCGCCGGCCACCCCGGCCCTCATCCTAGCAAACGCCCTGTCCGTGGGCGCGGGCGAGGTCATCAGCTGCGGGGTGCTGGGTGTCGCGTTGGTCCGCCTGATCGAACATGACCCGCGGCTGCGGCAGGCCTTCTCGGACGAAGGCGTGCGCGCCGCCTGACATCCCCTGAAAGGAGGCCGCCATGGCTGCACCCTCGCTCGTTTTCTGGGACTGGAACGGCACCCTGATGGACGACGCCGCCTATTCCTGCGATTGCCTGAACGGCCTGCTGGATGAATACGGCTACCCCCAGCGCTACGATCTCGAGCGCTACCGCGCGGTGTTCGGCTTCCCCATCGAGGCATATTACCGCCGGGTGGGCTTCGACTTTGCGCGCGACCCCTACCCCGTCCTGGCCGAAAGCTACATGCGGCGCTATAACGCCGGGGTGGACGCCTGCCCCCTGACCGAGGGCGCGGCCGGGGTCATCCGGGCCCTTTCGGGCCGCGGCGTCGGGCAGGCGCTGCTGTCCGTCAGCCGCCGCGACTACCTGGCCGAACAGGCGCAGCGCCGGGGCCTGGGCGGGGCCTTCCGGGCCATGCTGGGGCTGACGGATATCTACGGCGCGGGCAAGGTGCAGCTGGGGCGCGACTACATCGCCGCCTCGGGCGCCGACCCGGCCCGCTGCGTCATGGTGGGCGACACCGACCACGACGCCGAGACCGCCCGCGCCATGGGGGTGCGCTGCATCCTGTACGCCGGCGGCCACCAGACCCGCCCCCGCCTCGAGGCCACCGGCTGCACCGTCATCGACAGCCTGGCCGAGCTGCCCGGGCTGCTGTAAAAACTGCCTTTCGCCGCCCTGTGCTGTGCGCAGAGCGGCTTTTGTTATCCTGTTCACAAAAATTTTACCTGAAACCGCCCCAAATGTTTGACACCCCTTCCCGCTTTGGTGTATTATAAAAGATGCGTGAAAGCAGACACGACGGGCTGCTTTGCCGCCCGTTTCCCGATAGACATATATTTTGAGGTGAAGCTATGTCCCTGGTAGAAAAGATCTTCGGCTCCTTTTCGGACCGTGAGCTGAAGAAGATCAACCCCATCGCCAAGAAGGTCCTTGCGCTGGAGCCCGACTACGCGGCCATGTCCGACAGCGAGCTGCAGGCCCAGACCCCCGCCCTCAAGGAACGGCTCGCCAAGGGCGAGACGCTGGACGATATCCTGCCCGAGGCCTTCGCCACCTGCCGCGAGGCCGCCTGGCGCGTGCTGGGCATGAAGCACTTCCCTGTGCAGGTGGTGGGCGGCATCGCCCTGCACCGCGCCAACATCGACGAGATGCAGACCGGCGAGGGCAAGACCCTCGTCGCCACCCTGCCCGCCTACCTCAACGCCCTTTCGGGCGAGGGGGTGCACGTCGTCACCGTCAACGATTACCTCGCCAAGCGCGACAGCGAGTGGATGGGCAAGCTGTACCGCTGGCTGGGGCTGTCGGTGGGCCTGATCGTGCCCGGCCTCGACGGCGCGGCCCGCCGCAAGGCCTACAACGCCGATATCACCTACGGCACCAACAACGAGTTCGGCTTCGACTACCTGCGCGACAACATGGTGACCTACAAGGCCAACATGGTCCAGCGCGGGCACGCCTACGCCATCGTCGACGAGGTGGACTCCATCCTCATCGACGAGGCCCGCACCCCCCTGATCATCTCCGGCCGCGGCGAGGATTCGTCCTCGCTGTACAGCCAGGTGGACCAGTTCGTCCGCACGCTGCGCAAGAGCGTCGTCGTCGAGCTGGAAAGCAAGGAGGAGGCCGACGACCAGGCCGACGGCGATTACGTCGTGGACGAAAAGCACAAGACCGCCACCCTGACCGCCAGCGGCATCAAAAAGGCCGAGGACTACTTTAAGGTCGAGAATCTGGCCGCCGCCGAGAACATGACCCTGGTGCACCACATCGAGCAGGCCATCAAGGCCCACGGCGTGATGAAAAAGGACATCGACTACGTCGTCAAGGACGGCGAGGTCATCATCGTGGACGAGTTCACCGGCCGCCTGATGATCGGCCGCCGCTACAACGAGGGCCTGCACCAGGCCATCGAGGCCAAGGA
>CALXGZ010000049.1 GCA_944387975.1 uncultured Faecalibacterium sp. | reverse complement strand
TCCTTGTTTGGTTCCTCCTTTGTCCATTACAAAAGCTGCAGCCCCAGCTCCGCCAGCCAGGCGGCGATTTCCTCCGCGCTGGCGCCGGCGGAAAAGCGCCGGCCTTCGGCCCAGTCGCCGCTGCCGGCAAGTTCCGCCAGGCGCTCGCCGCTGCGTCCCAGGCCCGAGCCGCCCGAGGTGCAGAAGGGGATCACCCGCTTGCCGGCAAAGTCGTTGCCGGTCACAAAGCCGTTCACCGGCCAGGCCGCGCCGCCCCACCAGATGGGGTAGCCCACAAAGACGGTGTCGTATGTATCCCAGCCGTCCACCGCGGCGGACACCAGCGGCACCTCCTGCAGGGCGAGGTCGGCCCGCTCCTGCGAGGTGCGGCTGCCACTGTCGTTGTAGTCGAGGTCGGCGTCGGTGTAAGGGGTCACGGGTTCCAACTCGAACAGCTCCGCCCCCGCCGCGTCGGCGATCGTTTCGGCCACCTCCGCCGTGTTGCCGGTCGCCGAGAAATAAGCCACCAGCACCCGGCCGCCTGCCGGCGCACTGGACGCCGCATCGGACGCAGTGCTGGATGCCGGCGCAGCGCTTTCAGCCGGGGCGGCGGGCGCACTGGATGCGCCGGATGCGCCGGACGAGCCTGACCCCGCCGGCGCGCTGCTGGCCGAAGGGCCGCCGCAGGCCGCCGCGGCCACCGTCAGGGCCAGGGCAGCCGAAAGTTTCAGAAAATCGCGTCGTTTCATGGTAAAACCCTCCTGTCTCGTGGATGGCGCGGTACAAACCGCTGCGCCGCCCTGGTTACAGGATAAAGCAAAACTGACACGATGTCAAATACCTGTTCGTTCTAACGATCATGCCCAGGGAGCATGACTGCCCGCTGCGGCGCTGTACAAGGCCCCGAAATATGCTATAATAAAAACAGAAAGCACAGCCCCGGCCGGCAGGCCACAGGAGGGAAATTGTATGGAACTTCGGGTCCTTCGCTATTATCTGACCGTCGCCCGGGAAGAGAACATCACCCGGGCTGCGGACATGCTGCATATCACCCAGCCCACCCTCAGCCGGCAGATGGCCGAGCTGGAGGAAGAGCTGCACACCCGCTTGTTTGAGCGGACCAACCGGAAGATCGTGCTGACCGAATCCGGGATGCTGCTGCGCCGCCGGGCAGAGGAGCTGCTCTCTCTGGCGGACAAGGTGCAGCAGGAATTCCAGAGCGGCGGCGACGAGCTGACGGGCCTGATCTCCATCGGCAGCGGCGTCACCGCGGCGGTATCGGCGTGTTTGCCCAAGCTGCTGCAGGACTACGCGCAGAAGTACCCGCAGGTGCGATTCGAGCTTCATACCGGCACGGCGGCAGGGATCAAGGACCTGCTTGACAAGGGGCTTTTGGACATCGGTATCCTGATGGAGCCCATCGAGGTGGAAAAATACGATTTCGTGCGGCTGCCGGTCAAAGAGGTCTGGGGCATCCTGATGCCGGCAGACGACCCCCTGGCGCAAAAAACGGCGATCACCCCCGGCGACCTGCAAGACCTCCCGCTCATCGTCAGCTGGCGCATCCGGGAGCGGGAGGCCAAAGCGTGGTTTGGCGGGGACACGGAGCACTTAAACGTGTTCTGCACCTATGACCTGATCGACAACGCGGCCACACTGGTGGAGCGCCGGCTGGGGTATGCCTTTGTGATCCAGGGCGCGCTGAAGCCTGCCCCCGGCCTTACCTTCCGTCCCCTTGCCCCGGAGGTGAGCAATACTTCTGTGCTGGTCTGGAAACGGTATCAGCCGTCCCATCCGGCCGTGCAGAAATTCATAGAGCTGGCGCAGGATGCTTACAGGGCATAGCAGCCAAAGAAAACAAGCATTTTACAAATAGCAAAGGCCGTCTTATACTGTGAGTGTACCAGAAAACTTCCTGTTTTCCGGGACACTCACTTTTTTGAGATGCCCGGCTATAGTTATCTGAAAACCGGCAAAAGCAGAGCAACGTGCATGACGCTGGGCAGAGAAAAGCAATAAAAAGGGCTGGCGTGCAGGGAAATGATCTACCCCACAGCGGCCAGCCAAACGACAGGAAGTTCCGTCTGAAAATAAAACGGAGGGATAACAGATGAGCGAAAAAATTGTGCAGACGGCAGGCAGAGACCAGTTGGGCGGCTTCGCCCCGGAGAGCCACGGCGGCCTCTTTGGTCTGGGAAAGCCCAACGACGCCTACGCCCGGTACTTTGTGGGTCAGAGCTACTTAAACCCGGTGGCGGGCCAGAGCGGGGTCAACGTCGCCAACGTGACCTTTGAGCCAGGCTGCCGCAACAACTGGCACATCCACAAAGCGCAGACGGGCGGCGGCCAGCTGCTGCTGTGCACCGAGGGCCGGGGCTGGTACCAGGAATGGGGCAAGGAGGCCCGGGCGCTGCGCCCCGGCGATGCGGTGGAGATCCCCGCCGGGGTCAAGCACTGGCACGGCGCGGCGAAAGACAGCTGGTTCTCCCACCTGGCGGTGGAGCTGCCCGGCGAGGGCACGTCCAACGAATGGCTGGAAGCCGTGGCCGACGAGGCGTACAACGCCTTGCCGTAAGGGCTTCTATTACCTGCATCACCCCCCACAGCGGCGCGGAGACCACATTTCATCACCCTCGTTTCACAACCCAGCGGGCATAGCAGCGTGCTTTTCAGACATGGAGCCTCTTTCGGGCAAAATAAAAGCGGGAAACTCAAAGGCCGAGCTTCCCGCCGAGGACATATTTTCAGTCATCTATAAACTGTCCATCGTACTCTCAGCGCTTCTCTTTATGCTGGTACACTACATGATCTCCTGGCCGCTGGTCTTTATCATTGGGATCTTGCTGGCCTGGATCTATTGGCAGACCGACAATCTTGCGG
>CALXGZ010000048.1 GCA_944387975.1 uncultured Faecalibacterium sp. | reverse complement strand
GTGGCCGAAGTTGAGGGCCTTGCGCGCGCCGTGCTCGGTCTCGTCCTGCTCGACGATGCCTTTTTTGAATTTCAGGCTGCGGTAGATGATGGTGTCGATCGCCGCGTCGACGTCGCCGCTCTCAAAGGTGCCGAACAGCTCGGGGTCGGCCAGCAGGCCGGCCTTGACGGCCTCGGCCAGGCCGTTGACGAAGTGGCGGCGCGGCAGCGTGGCCAGGGTATCGGCGTCCACGATGACCAGCTTGGGCTGCCAGAAGGCGCCCACGACGTTTTTCGTGTCCCCCAGGTCGACGGCGGTCTTGCCCCCGATGGAGGAGTCGATCATCGACAGGGTGGTGGTGGGGCAGTTGATAAAATCGATGCCGCGCATATAGACGGCGGCGGCAAAGCCGGCCAGGTCCCCCACCACGCCGCCGCCCACGGCGACGACCAGGTCCCCGCGGCCAAGGCCCGCGGCCAGCATCTGCGCCAGGACGCTTTCCAGGGTCTTCAGGCTTTTGCTGGCCTCGCCCTGGGGCACCGTGATGATGGCGGCCTCGCGGCACTGGTCGGCCACCTGGCGGGCGTAGAGGGGCGGCACGCCGCTGTCGGTGACGACGGCCACCCGGCGGTTCAGGTTCGCGAACTGATAGAGGTTTTGCAGCGCGCCCCGCCGCAGGATGATCTCGTAGCTGCGGGGGCCCAGGTTCATGGTCAGCTTGCTGCCAAGAAAGGCTTCACTCATTTTGTGTACACTCCTAACATGCGCACCGTCTGGCAGGTACGGTCCAGCTCCCGCAGCAGGGCCTCGCTCTCGGCCCGGGCGGGGTCGCCCACCAGCTCGGCGTAAAAATAATACTCGAAGGGCATGTGGGGCATGGGGCGGCTCTTGATCGACTCCATGTTGAAGCCGGAGGCGCCGATCTTCTGGATGACGGCGGCCAGCTTGCCGGGCTTGTTGTCCACCGTGAACAGCAGGGAAAAGCGGTTGCCCCGGGTGGGCTTTTCCCGGCTGAGGACGATAAAGCGGGTGGTGTTGTCGCCGTCGGTGTTGATGTCGGGCACCAGCACCTCCAGCCCGTAGAGGGCCGCGGTCTCCCGGCTGGCGATGGCCGCCCTGGAGCGGTCGCCCCCTTCGGCCACGAACTTGGCGGCCATGGCGGTGTTGTCCATCGCGGTGCAGGGCAGCCGCAGCTGCTTTAAAAAGGTCTCGCTCTGGGAGATGGCCTGCTGGTGGCTGTACACATGCCGGACCTCGCTCAGCGTGACGCCGGGCAGCACCAGCAGGTTTTGCCGCACCGGCAGATCGTACACCTGCACCACCCACAGCTCGGGGTGGTTATAGCACAGATCCAGCACGGCGGACACGTCCCCGGCGTGGCTGTTCTCAAAGGGCACCACGCCGTAAGCGGCGTCCCCCGCCGACACGCGGGCGAACACCTCGTCCCAGGTGGGGCAGCCGACGGCCTCGGCGTGGGGGAACAGCTCCCGCAGGGCGATGTGGGCGAAGGCCCCCTCCACCCCCTGGTAGGCCACCCGGTTCTGCCCCAGCAGCAGCGCCTCGTACTGGCGGGCCAGGGCCATGCGGTTGCGCACATGGTCGAGGTAATAGGGCCGCAGGGCCGGCTCCTCGATGCGGGCGGCCGCCTTTTGCAGCACCTGCTCTTCCCGGGCGGGGTCGTGGATGGGCAGGCCGTGGGCCTGCTTGTAGCGGGCCACCTGCACCACCGCCCGCATCCGCCGCTCAAACAGGGCGGCCAGCTGCGCGTCTACCGCGTCGATCTCCCGCCGGGCCTGTTCCAGCTCGTCCATAGCGGGTCACTCCCTTCTTTGTCAAACTTTTATTGAACCCAGTATGCCATCAGTATACCATAAAAGGGATAGAGACACAATCGCCGCAAAAAGAGTTTTTCTCAACTTACGCAGGGGCAAGATATGGTAAAACAGATAAGAAAACGCGCCCTGTCCTCCGTTTGCGGACAGGGCGCGCATCGGCGCATGCTTTTATGTGCGCTTTCGCAGCTGGCCGAAGCTGCGCGCCGGGCGGTAGCAGGGCGCGTAGGGGTTTGCCAGCGCGGCCGGGTCCGCCGGGCGCAGGGCCGGCTTTGGGGGGCGGGGCGGCTTTTTCCAGCGGCGGCGCAGGCGCAGCCGCTTCATCCGGCGTCCTCCGCCGCCGTCGAGACGGCCCCGGCGGTGAGCTTCTCCCACAGCGGCTCGCCGGGGGCGATGCTCTTGGCCGCGCCCTCGTTCCACGCGCCGCGGAACGCGACGTAGAACTGGCTCATATACTCCTGGCTGTCGCCGGTGGACGCCTGCGTGGCGTCGGGGCCGTAGCTGCCCAGCTCCAGCCCGGTCAGGACGGGGCAGTCCGTCCAGCGGTAGACCATGTTCCACCAGTCGCCGTCGCTGTCGCCGGCGGGCAGGCTGCCGTCCAGGTAGCGCAGCGCGCCGGTGTTCTCCTCAAAGCCGGCCGGGTCGTAGAGGATGTAGATCGCGCTCATCGCGCCCTGCACGTCGGCGGCCAGGCGCGTGGTGCCGGCCATCGTCAGGTAGGCGTCGGTCTCGCTCTCGGCGTCGCCGCTGTAGTCGAGGGTGTAGACGTTGAGGGTGACGGCCACCTGGCCGTCGCCGTTCAGGTCCTCGCCGAAGGCGGCCAGCTGGGTCTGCAGGGCGTTGACGGTGTCCTCGGGCAGGTAGTAGGGGGCCACCACGCCGATGTTGTAGTCGGGGTGGACGGTGAAAAAGTACTGCCCGATGAAGCTGTAGCCCACAAAGCCGACGGCCACGACGGCGATGATCACCCACTTGAGGTTATAATCCCACCAGTTGTTCCAGCGCTCCTTGCGGGTATAGCGGCGCTCCTGGACGGGGCGCAGGTCCTCTTCGCTGATGTTGCGTTCGTAACGGTAGCTTGCCATGCTCTTCCCTCTCACATCACGGTGTGGTCCAGCCGGCTGAGGGCGGCCAGGATGTTCTGGCGGACGGCCTCGGGCAGCTGGCGCTGTTCTTCCTTGCTCATGCCGGCGGTGCGTATGGCGGGCAGGATGGTCACCCGCACCGTGCCCGGGTGGACGATGTAGTTGTGGCTCTCGTACAGCGCGCGCGCGCCGCTGATGGCCACCGGCACCACCGGCACGCCGGTCTTGATGGCGATGCGGAAGGCCCCGGCCTTGAACTCGCCCGCGCCGCCCTCTTCGCCCTTGTAGCGCGTGCCCTCGGGGAAGATGGTGAAGCTGTCCCCGCCTTTGACCACCGCGGCGGCGTCCTTCAGCGCCTGCAGCGAGCCGCGCACGTCGTCCCGCTGGACGTAGACGCAGCCCAGCAGGTGCATCCAGCGGCTGAGCAGCGGGATGCGGGCCAGCTCCTCCTTGGCGAGGATGCCGTAGGGCTGGTCCAGGCTGACCAGGACCAGCGGGATATCGAAGTAGCTGCGGTGGTTGCCCACAAAGACCGCCGGCGTCCCTGTGGGGATGTTCTGCCGCCCTTCCACGATCAGCTGGACGCCGGCCACCCGCAGCAGGCCGCGGCACCAGCGGGGGATATGCTCGTTGACGATGCGGCGCACCGCGGCCCGGTCGCCGGCGGCCAGGGCCTTTTCGCCCCGGCGCAGCAGCGGGTAATACAGCAGCATATAGCCGAACATATAGATGTACATGATGACCGTCCGCAGGACGTACAGGATCTTCAAATGGAACCCTCCCCTTTGCTGTGTTGTATTCATTGTAGCACAGTTTGGCGCAAAATGGGAGATAGAAACAGTTTTTTTACAAAAGCGCCCGGCCGGGGGGCTTGCAAAATCAGGCAAATGCAGGTATTATGTATTATGAACAAAAGCATTCGGGATTTGCTTTTTATGCTGGGCGCTTTTGACAGCCGCCCAAGAGAGGGACACTGCAATGGGACTTTTCACGAATTATAACAAGGAAGGGCCCGGCGTCGACAAGGACGCCCCCCGCAAGACCGGCATAGGCCGCTTTTTCGAGCTGGTGGGCCGCGACATGAACGGCATGTTCCTGGCGAACCTGCTGGCCTGCCTGGGCTTTGTCCCGGTCATCTGCCTGGTGTACATCGGCTTTTTGATGCGCAGCCTGCTGGTCATGCTGGTCAGCGCGGCGGTGGGCGGCGTCCTGGCCGGCCCGGTGCTGGCCGGCATGTACGACACGGTGCTGCGCGCGCTGCGCGACGAGCCCGGCTACTGGTGGACCACCTACCGCCGGGCCTTCCGGCAGACTTTCAAGACCAGCATCCTGCCCGGCGTGCTGTAATGCGTCGTCATCACCTTGCAGATCTTCGTGGTGTACTTCTGCTTCAGCATGCTGGCCGAGGGGGTCAACGTGGGCACCGGCATGTGGGTGGCCGCGGTGCTCAACCTGCTGGTGTTCCACATGCTGTTCGCGTACATGTGGCCCCAGGTGGTCCTGCTGGACCAGCCCTTCCGCCAGACGCTGACGAACAGCCTGCGCTGCATGCTGGCCTTTTTGCCCCACGCGCTGGCCGCCGCCATCATCCAGGTGGTGTTCTGGGGGCTGGTGATCCTGTGCATGCCGCTGGGCATTCTGCTGATGCTGGTGTTCGGCTTCTGGTTCACCTGCGAGCTGTGCTGCCAGATCGTCAGCGGCGATCTGGAGCGCGTGTTCCACATCGAGGAGCGCATCCGCGCCCGCAAGGACGCCGAACTGGCCGAGGCCCTGGCCGCCGAGCGGCTGGAGGCCGGCGAGGCCGAAGATGTTGAAAGCGCGGCGCCCGACACCAACGTCTGGCCGCCGCGGAAGGGGAAGAGCGGGGATGGAACAGAAAAATAACCTCATCCTGCAGGGGACCGAGACCTTTTCCCGCGGGGCGCTGGACAACGTCGCCCTCGAGAACGGGTGCCTTGTGCTGGACAGCGCCGCCGGGCGCTACCTGCCCTACGGCAGCTACACCTCCCCGGAGCTGGCCATGCCGCCCTTTTGCAACCTGAACGTCAGCTGGAACGCCCTGGCCCCCGACAACACCATGCTGGAGGTGCGCTGCCGCGTGTACGCCGGCGGCGAATGGACCGGCTGGATGAGCTTTGGCAAATGGGCGCCCGATTACCCGCGCCGCAGCGTGCACACCCAGACCGAGGACGGCCGGGTCTTCCTGCTGGGGGACACCGTCACGGTGGCCGCCCCCGGCGGCGGGGTGGGCATCCAGTTGCAGGTCAACCTGTCCTCCAACGATGGCAAGGTGACCCCGGCCGTGCGGCTGCTGGCGGCGGCGGTGCGCCCCCTCGCGTGGGAGCGGCAGGACGGCGCCGTCCTCAACCGCAAGCTTTACCTGCCCGAGTACAGCCTGGCTGGCCACGACCCCAGCTTCGGCCGGGAGATGGACCTGTCTTTGGTGGTGGCCGCGCTGATGAACCGCTGGGGCGAGGATATCCTGCCCGAGGAGGTGGCCTACACGATGTTCGACGGGGCCACCAACGGCGTGCACAACGCGGCCTATGCGGTGGCCGCCGCGGCCTGCTGCGGCTACCCCGCCTGGCAGGGCTGGCTCGACCTGAAGGAGCTGCGGGCCCAGATCCACGACGGCTGCTCCGTCGGGGTGGAGATGGAGACCCGCCTTGCCGGCCAGAAGGAGCCGGTGCGCGTCTGGATGGCCCTGCGCGGCTTCGGCCACGACGAGGACATCCTGGCCAACTACGTGCTGCTGAACGACCCCACCGCCGCCGACGGCGCGGTGGCGCGCTCCATGCCGGTGGCCGAGTTCCAGCGCATGTTCACCGGGCGGGCCATCGTCCTGCGGCCCAAGCCCCGGGGCATCCCCACCACGCGGCCCCTGCGCATCCGCTGCGGGCTGGAGGACGCCGGCGAGGGCGAGTGGTTCTTCACCCGCAAGGGCGCGCGCGACCCCCTGCCCGAGGATTTCAGCGGCTGGGCCGCCTGCACGCTGTACGACGGGGTGGCCCACGCCACCACCGCCCACAAGACCTTCCGCCGGATGGAGAGGACCGAGGCGGGGGGCCTGCGCTTCCCCGCCGGCGCCGCCGAAGCCGGGGGCCGCTGCTGCGTCTACGCGGTGGACCAGCGCGGCTGCATGCGGGTGGCCGAGATCCTGTTGCCACGCCCCGCCGGGCCTGCCGGCGCGGACTGATTTTTCAACACAGTGACGCAAGCCAGGCAAGCGCCCGGCTGTGAACGCACCATGATGGGAGGAACGATTATGGCAAAAACGATCATCACTTTGAGCCGGGAGTACTGCACGGGCGGGCGTTTCATCGCCCAGGATGTGGCCGACGCGCTGGGCGTCAAGCTCTACGACAAGGAGCTGATCACGATGGCGGCCCGTGACTCCGGCCTGTCGGAAGAGGCCGTGGCCGCCAGCGAGAAGCGCCACACCCACAGCCTACTGTACAGCCTGTACACCATGGGCACCGACCTGCCCCTGAGCGACCAGGTCTTTATCCTGCAGAGCCGCATCATCAAAAAGCTGGCCGAGGAGGGCCCCTGCGTCATCCTGGGCCGCTGCGCCGACTACGTCCTGCGCGAGCGCACCGATGTGCTGCACGTCTTTGTGCATGCGCCGCTGCCCTGGCGGCGCGAGTACGCCAAGACCAGCCCCCTCGTCAGGGCCACTACGGAAAAGGGCATCCGCGACGAGATCGACAAGACCGACCGCCAGCGCGCCGCCTACTACAACTACTATACCCAGAACCGCTGGGGCGACGTCCACAACTACGACCTGAGCGTCAACGCGGCCCTCGGCAAGGAGGCCTGCGTCAAGATGATCCTGGCCGCCGTCGAGGCCAAGGAGAAGTCGCTGGGCTGACGCCGCAGCGAAAGGACACAGCAAGCCGTTTCCCATGGGCAGGGTGCGGGCGCATTCTGCCCATTTTTTCGGCCTGCGCGAGGAATACTAAGGGAGGGCTCTGCCCCAAAGGAGGCTCCCGTATGATGAAAAACCTGAAATGGAACCTGATCCTGATGAGCCTTTTGTACCTGGCGCTGGGGGGCTTTCTGCTGGCGGTGCCGGGCGTGGCCCTGAACATCGTCTGCTACGCGCTGGGCGGCGTGGTGCTGGCCTGCGCCGCCGTCCAGCTGATCCGCTACTTCACCTTTGAGCGCAAGCTGTTCCAGAGCTCCTTCACCCTGATCTCGGGGCTGGTGTGCCTGGGGCTGGGCGGCTTTTTGATCCTGCGCAGCGACATCGTGGTGCGCATTTTGCCCATCGTGTTCGGGCTGTTCGTCGTGTTCGACAGCCTGGGGCGGCTGCAAAACGCGCTGGAGCTGCGCCGCTGCGGCTACCCGAGCTGGAAGTGGTTCATCCTGCTGGCGCTGCTCAGCGTGCTGCTGGGGGCCATCATGATCTTCGACCCCTTCGGCGCGATGGAGACGCTGGTCATGGGCATCGGCATCATCCTGCTGATCGAGGGGGCCTTCAACCTGGGCGGCGCGATCTACACCGCGCTGGCGGTGCGCCGCTTCAATAAGCTGCACCCCGAGACGCAGTCCGTGCTGGAGGCCGCCACCGGCCTGGACCTGAACGGGGACGGCGTGATCGGCGCGCCGCACGCCGCCGCCGACATCGAGGCCACCGCCCGCGAGCTGGACACCGTCGACGAGAGCGCCGAGGTGAAGCAAGAATAATTTACTTTACGGAGAAAGCGCATGGATAAATACGATCTGATCATCGTGGGCGCGGGGCCTGCCGGCATCTTTACGGCGGTGGAGCTGCTGCGCCACGGCAGCCAAAAGAAGATCCTGCTGGTGGAAAAGGGCAAGCCCGTCGAACAGCGCCGCTGCCCCAAGGCCCAGCTGGGCCACTGCGTCAACTGCCGGCCCACCTGCGCCATCACCACCGGCTTTTCGGGGGCGGGGGCCTTCTCGGACGGCAAGCTCAGCCTCTCCTACGAGGTGGGCGGCGACCTGCCCAGCCTGATCGGCGCCGAGACGGCCCAAAAGCTGATCGACTACACGGACAAGATCTACCTCGACTTCGGGGCCGACCCCCACGTCGAGGGCATCTACACCGGCGAGGAGATCCGCGAGATCCGTAAAAACGCCATCAAGGCCGGCCTCAAGCTGGTGGACTGCCCCATCCGGCACCTGGGCACCGAAAAGGCCCACCAGCTGTACCAGGCCGTGGAGGAGCACCTGCGCGCCGCCGGGGTGGAGATGCTCTTTTCCACCGAGTGCGAGAACATCCTGCTGGACGGCGGGGCCTGCCGCGGCGTGGTCGTGCGGGAGGCGGACGGCCAGCTGCGCAGCCTGTATGCGGACACGGTGGTGATCGGCACCGGCCGGCGCGGCGCGGACTGGCTGGAAAAGCTCTGCGCCGAGCACCACATCGCCCACAAGCCCGGCACCGTCGACATCGGCGTGCGGGTCGAGTGCCGCAACGAGGTGATGGAAAAGGTCAACCGCGTATTGTACGAGTCGAAGCTGATCGGCTACCCCCGCCCCTGGAAGAACAAGGTGCGCACCTTCTGCCAGAACCCCGGCGGCTTCGTCGCGCAGGAGAACTACGACAACGACCTGGCCGTCGTCAACGGCCACAGCTACAAGGAGAAAAAGAGCGAGAACACCAACCTCGCCATCCTGGTGTCCCACAACTTCACCGAGCCCTTCAACCAGCCCATCGCCTACGCCCAGAAGGTGGGCGAGCTGACCAACATGCTGGGCGCGGGGCGCATCCTGGTGCAGCGCTACGGCGATATCCTGGACGGCAAGCGCACCTGGCCCGAAGAGCTGGCCCGCAGCAACGTGCGCCCCACCCTGCCCGACGCCGTGGCCGGCGACATCACCGCCGCCATGCCCTACCGCGCCATGACGAACATCATCGAGTTCATCAAGATGCTGGACATGGTGGTGCCCGGCTTTGCCGCCTACGAAACGCTGCTGTACAGCCCCGAGCTGAAGTTCTACTCCAACAAGGTCAAGATGGACGCGAACCTCGACACCAACATCCGCGGCCTGCACTGCCTGGGCGACAGCTCCGGCTGGACGCGCGGCCTGATGATGGCCAGCGTGATGGGCGTGCTGATGGGCCGCAAGCTGGCCGAACGGGAGGGCCTAACGCTGCGGCCGCTGGCCTGACACACAACGATAAAACGCCCCCGCCGGAGCCGTTCTGCACGGTTCAGGTGGGGGGCGCTGCTGTCGTAGAGCTTATTCGCCGATCAGCTCGACAGTTTTCATGCGGACGGGGGTGGCGGGCTTGTCGTTCCAGTCGGTGCGGACGGCCGCGATGCGGTCCACCACCTCCATGCCGGCCACCACCTTGCCGAAGGCCGCGTACTGGCCGTCCAGATGGGGGGCGTCCTTGTGCATGATGAAGAACTGGCTGCCAGCGCTGTTGGGGTCGGCGGCGCGGGCCATGCTGATCACGCCGCGGGTGTGCTTGATGGGGTTAGCCACGCCGTTGGCGGCGAACTCGCCCTTGATCTTCCAGCCGGGGCCGCCGGTGCCGTTGCCCAGCGGGCAGCCGCCCTGGATCATAAAGCCGGGGATGACGCGGTGGAAGGTCAGGCCGTTGTAAAAGCCGTCCTTGACCAGCTTTTCAAAGTTTTCGCAGGTGATGGGGGCGGCCGCCTTGTCGAGCTCGATGTCGATGACGCCGCCGTCTTCCATAGTGATACGAACCATAATGCTTCTCCTACTCCTTGGGCCCCGCGCGCGCCAAAAGGCCGCGGGGGCAGTCCATACACGCAGCCTGCGCCCGGCCTGTGCGCCGGCGGGCAGGCGCCGCCCGCCCGGGTTCCCGGCGGGCCGTCTATCGACATTTTACCATACTTTCGCCTGTATGGAAAGAGGCAGTTTCGGCCGCGCCCCGCCGCCCGCGTGGACAAAAAAGCGGCCCCCCTGCCGGGAGGCCGCGCGGATCATTTCAGGTAGCGCTCGACGGCGCGGGCGACGATGCCGCCCAGCAGGCCGCTGACCAGGAATTCGGCCACGCCCTGCACGCCCACCAGCAGCGCCACGAAAACGAGGGGGTTGGCCGCGCCGTTGGCGGCCACCAGGCCCTGGACGTAGTCGCACTGGTAGAAGGCCAGCACCAGATAGCCCATGAAGAACAGGGTGTTCAGCCCCGTGGCGCACATGGCGCTGACGATGCAGCTCCAGTTGCCCTTTTTGTCCAGCCGGCGCAAAGCCTCGTAGATCAGGCCGACGCACAGGCCCATCAGCAGCCGGGTGCCCACGCAGAGGATGAAGGTGTGCAGCGGGCTGACCTGGAACAGGGCGCTGGTCATGGCCGAGCCGCCGGTCAGCGCGTCGTAGAAGCTGACCGCGCCGAACACCGCGCCCAGGATCAGCCCGGCCACCGGGCCCATCGTGACCGCGCCCACCGCGATGGGCAGGGTCAAAAAGCTCATATAGAGGGGGCCCATCGGGACGCTGCCCAGGCCGATGGCCTTCATGACCAGTTCAATGGCGACGAGCAGGCCCAGACGGGTCATGGCTTTCAGATCGGTACGTTTGTGTTGCATGATAAACCTCCTGCTGCCGTTCTGCCCCGAAGGCAGATACAGCGCATTGATCCTGAACCCGCCCCCCACCCTTTAGATGTGTCCCCCCTGCCGCTGCGCGGCATCCCCCCTTCGGGGGGCGCTATCCGGTCGGCGGCGTTCTATGGGGGAAGTCAGAGCAGTTCAGAACGATCGTGATCTCTTACTTATCGCAGGGGAACTTGATCCCTGCGCAGTGGCGGGCGGCGGTCAGCACTCGGCTGACGGCCAGCGAGGTCTCCAGCATGCCGCTGCACAGCTCCTGGTCGCCGGCGGCGATGGCGTGGGCGATGGCCTCGAACTCGGCGGCGCAGCGGGGGCGCTTGCCGTTGAGGGAGTAGTGCTCCTCCTTGCCGTCGTTGAGGTGCAGCGTCAGCGGGCCGCAGAAGTTGGCGGTGCTCTTTTGCAGCAGGTAGCCCTTGACGCCCTGGATGACGTAGCGGGCCGGCGCGCCGCAGTCCTTGGCGGCGATGCTGACCGCCTTGAAGGAGCGGTAATCCATCGTCAGGATGCCGCTGGTATCGACGCCGCGCTCGATGTTGGCGGCGTAGTGGACCTGCTGCGGCTCGCCGAACAGGCCCACGATGTAGCTGACGTTGTACACGCCCAGGTCCATCAGCGCCCCGCCCGCCTGCTGCGGGTCGAAGGCGGGGGCCACTTTGCCGGCGCAGAAGGCGTCGTAGCGGCTGGAATACTGGCTGAAATTGCACTGGACCAGCTTGACCTGGCCCACGCGGGGCAGCAGCTGGCGCAGCTTGCGGTAGTTTTCCAGGTACTGGGTGGTCATCGCCTCGAAGAGGAAGCAGCCCTTGCGGTGGGCCAGCGCGGCCAGGGCGGCCGCGTCGCTGGCGCAGGGGGCCAGGGGCTTTTCGACGATGACGTGCCGGCCCGCCTCCAGCGCCGCCCGTGTATAGGCGGTGTGCAGCAGGTTCGGCAGGGCGATGTACACCACGTCCACCGCCGCCAGCAGCTGGGCGTAGTCGGTGACGTGGAGCGGCACGCCGTACTGCGCGCAGAGGGCGGCGGCCTTGTCCGCGCTACGCGGGGTACTGCACAGGGCCGCCACCTCAAAGGCGCGGCTGGCCGCCAGCCAGGGCAAAAACTCCTGCACGATCCGGCCGCTGCCCACGATGCCTAGTTTCATCCCGCGTTCCTCCTTTTCGTCTGGCCGGGCTCGCCGCGGCGGCCATGGCGTTTCGCGGCGCGGCGCTCGCCGTCCGCCTCGGGCCCATCCGGGCGGAAGCGGCGGCTGTCCCCGCGGCGGGCGGGGCGGCTGTTCAGCTCATACAGCAGGGCCAGGCCCTTCAGCATCAGCTCGGGGTCGTAGGTCAGGGGGTGGCGGCACAGCGGCGCCACGTACTTGGCCAGGCCGCCCGTCAGCACCAGCGTGACCGGGCTGCCCAGCTCCTCCTCGATGCGCTGGGTCATCCCGTCCAGCAGCACCGCCGTGCCCAGCACCGAGCCGGAGAGCATGCACTCCGAGGTGGTGGTGCCGATGGCGTAGCGGGGCCGCGCCAGGTGGATCTGGGGCAGCTGGGCGCAGCGGTCGCCCAGGGCGCGCAGCCCGGTGGACAGCCCCGGGCAGATCACCCCGCCGCGGAACACCCTGTCCCCGTCCACCACGTTGAAGGTGGTGGCGGTGCCCAGGTCCACCGTGACCACGGGCAGCGGGTAGTTCGCCGCCGCGTAGGCCGCGTCCGCGATGCGGTCCTTGCCGACGGCCTCGGGGTCGGGCACGCCCATCGTCAGCCCGGTGCGGATGGAGGGCCCCACGATGACCGGGTCCTTGCCGGTATAGTGCCGGGCGCAGGCGGCCAGCGCGCCGGTCAGCTGGGGCACGACGCTGGTCAGCACAGCCCCCTCGAACCACACCTTGCGTTCGGGGTTGCGCCGCCGCGAGAAGATGCGCTCCATCTCGGCGCGGTATTCGGCCGCGGTGCGGGTGCGCACCGTGTCCATGTGGGCCACAAAGCATACACGTCCGTCCTTGATGCCCCCCAGGGCGACGGTGGTGTTGCCTATATCGATGGCTAAGATCATGTTGTCAGTAAGCCTTTCGGCCCCTCCTTTCTGGTCAGAGCAGCGGCGCAGGGTGCGCGGCCCGCTCTGGGTCGCTTTATTTTACCGCATTTTGACGTAAGATACAAGAGCCAAAACGGCGCGCGGGGCAAAACGGCGCGGGGGCCGGCTTTGCAGCCGGCCCCCGTCGGTAGCCCGTTCAGTATTCTTCGTGCAGGCCCAGCAGCGCCTTCATGTAGGCGAAGGTGCGCTCCCGGCCTTTGTCGCGCACCATCTTCAGCAGCTTTTCCAGCATGGCGCGGGAGGCCGGGTGCATCAGGTAGTGGTCGCGGCTGCGCAGGTAGTATTCCCAGGCGGAGGCGTCGGTGTACTTTGCGCCCAGGTAGATCTGGCTGGCGGCCACGCGGTCGCAGACCATCTCGCAGATGTAGCGCAGGGGGATCTTCATGCCCTCGAGGCCGCCCTTGCCCACGCCGTAGTCGATCCAGTATTCCAGGTGGTGGCGGTTGCGGCCCTTGTGGTGCAGCCAGGCCGCCGTGTAGCCCCGGGCCTGGCGTTCGGCCTCGTTGGGGCTGTGGTCGCCCTGGTAATAGATGCAGCCCGGGATGAACTCGGTGGGGCTGTACTTGCTCAGGTCGTGGGCCAGCCCCTGCCGATACAGCCCGCATTCAAAGCAGTACTTCATGACCAGCAGCTTGTGGTGGGTGATGGTGTCGAAATGGCCCCGGATGTTCATACCGTTCTCTCCTTTTTGTATTTTTTCATCGTCCCATTCCAGAACGGCCCCGCCGGTTCTGGAAGATCCGTGCGCCGTTTTACGCCCGGTAGCGCACCGGCAGCGCGCCGCTTTGCAGCGCCTTGAGGTCGTCGCTCTCGGAAAAGTCCTCCCGGTCCCGCGTCAGGCTGGGGTTATAGTAGGGGTCGTCGAGGATGTTCTCCCGGCCGTGGCGCTCATACAGGCGCTGCTGCTCGGCCGCGAAGCGCCGGGCCTTGACCGGGTCCTTGTCGTCGCCGCCGCGGCTCTTGCTCTCGTGGTGGTACAGCCAGGCGTAGGGCGTCCACACGATGCGCCAGCCGGCGTCCCGCACCCGCAGGCAGAAGTCCACGTCGTTGAAGGCCACCGCAAAGCGCTCGTCCAGGCCGCCCACGGCGTCCCAGACGCTGGCCTTGACCAGCAGGCAGGCCCCCGTCACGGCCGACAGGTCCTGCACGGTGGCGGCGCGGAACATATAGCCGCTGCCGCCCCGCTTTTTGTACTTGTGGCTGTGGCCGGCGTAGCCGCCCAGGCCCGTGATCACGCCCGCGTGCTGGATGGTGTCGTCGGGGTAATACAGCATGGCCCCGGCCACCGCGCCGCCGCCCGGGCGCGCGCACTGGCGCAGCAGCTCGGTCATCCAGCCGCCGTCGGTGATCTCGACGTCGTTGTTCAGCAGCAGCAGGTAGCTGCCCGCGGCGTACCGGCGCCCAAAGTTGTTGATGGCCGAAAAGTTGAAGCCCTTGCCCGGGTACGTCACCACCCGCAGCCCCTCGTAGCGCTGGAGCGCGCGCTTGTAATAGGCGAAGGTCTCGGGCTGCTGGGAGTTGTTCTCGATGACGATGACCTCGTAATTTTCCCAGAGGGTGCGGGCGTAGAGGCTGTGCAGGCACTTTTCCAGGTCCTCGGTGTGGTCCTTGTTGGGGATCAGCACGCTGACCTTCGGCTCGCCCTCGATCGCCCATTTCACCCGGTAGGTGCTGGGGAACAGGCCGTCCTCCACCTCGCCCCTCTGGCCGGTGCGGGCCAGATGCCCGGCAATGGCGCGCTTGGCCGCCGCGGCCACGTAGGGCTTGGCCTCCGTCCCGCCCGAGGTGGACCCGGCGTGCACCCGCCAGTAGTACAGCACCTGCGGCAGATGGGCCGCGCCGCCCACGGCCTCGCTCAGCCGCAGGAAGAGGTCGTGGTCCTGGCTGCCGTCGCATTCGCTGCGCTCGCCGCCCAGCTGCTCGAACAGCGCGCGCTTGAACACCGCCAGGTGGCAGATGTAGTTGCAGCACAGCAGGTAGTCGGGGGCAAAATCCGGCTTGAAATGCGCCGTGATGGGCCGGCGGATGTCCTTTTCGAACAAGGCCTCGTCGCTGTACAAAAAGCCGTCCGGCTTGCCCGCCGCCCGCAGGTCCAGGATGGCCTGGCCCATCGCGGCCATCGCGTGGGGGGCCAGCACGTCGTCGTGGTCGGCCAGGGCCAGGTATTCCCCTTCCGCCAGGGCGGCCGC
Source organism: uncultured Faecalibacterium sp. (assembly GCA_944387975.1). Lineage (GTDB taxonomy): Bacteria > Bacillota > Clostridia > Oscillospirales > Ruminococcaceae > Faecalibacterium. The sequence goes on along the minus strand of CALXGZ010000048.1, from coordinate 8,264 downwards.
GGCGTTGGTGTTGGCCGCGATGCCCTGGTTCTCGACCTTTTTGTATACGATGCGTTGAACCTTGGCCTGATATTCCCGCACGATCTGCCCCACCTCGGGGTGCTGTTCGTCCGAGGCGTCGGCCAGGCAGAGCTGGCCGTTCGGGGCCGTCTGCCCCGCGAAGGAGTCCAGGAAGGCCCGCAGGTAAGCCGGCGGGGTGTTGTACAGCGGCGTCAGGATGCTGATGGTGGGCAGGCCGCAGTCCGCCCAGCCGCTGCCGGCGTAGCGGGCGCGCTGGGCCTCCAACACCTTTTTCTCGGGCAGGTAGCGGGCCTTTTTGCCGAAAAAGCGCCGCCGCACAAAGCCGGCGGTGCGCCTGGCCATGGCGGGCAGGCCGTCCTCCCGCGCGACCGCGAGGGCGTAGCGCCCCAGCTCCCGGATACGTTTTGCTTGCTGACCGTTCATCGTATTCACGCCTGCCCCCTCTGCACGGCCTTGTAGGCGTCGCAGACCGTTTTGGTATCGCCGTTCATTTTCAGGCGGCCGTGGCTGAGCCAGGCCACCTTGGTGCACATGCGCTCGATCTGCTCGATGGAGTGGGACACCAGGATGACGGTGGTGCCGCCGGCCATCAGCTCCTGCATGCGCTTTTCACACTTTTGCTGGAAGAGGAAGTCGCCCACCGCCAGCACCTCGTCGGCGATGAGGATCTGGGGCTTGGTGATGGTGGCGATGGCGAAGCCGATGCGCGCCACCATGCCGGAGGAATAGTTTTTCAGCGGCACATCGAGGAAGTTTTGCAGCTCGCTGAACTCGACGATCTCGTCGAACTTTTCGTCCAGGTACTTGGGTGAAAAGCCCAGCACCGTGCCGTTCAAATAGATGTTCTCGCGGGCGGTCAGGTCCATGTCGAAGCCGGCCCCCAGCTCGATCAGGGGGGCGATGCTGCCCCGCACCACCACCTGCCCGCGGCTGGGCTTGTACACGCCGGCGATGGTCTTCAGCAGCGTGGATTTGCCCGAGCCGTTCAGCCCCACCAGGCCGTAGAAGTCGCCGGGCATGATATCCAGGCTGACGTTTTTCAGCGCGTAGAATTCATCGTAGTGCAGCCGCCCCTGGATCATCGCGAGGAAGTATTCCTTCAGGCTCTCGTGCTTTTCGCTGGCCAGGTTGAAGCACATCGAGACGTTGCGTATCTCGATGATGGGCTGGGTATTGGGTGTGTCCATCGGTATCCTGTCCCCCTCTCAGATATGCAGCACGAAGCGGTCCTGCGTGCGGCGGAAGACCGCCACCCCCGCCAGCATCGACGCCAGCGCGCACAGCCCGCAGACCTCCACCATGCGCAGATCCAGCGGGATGCCCCACATCACGGTGCGGCGGAAGCCGGTGATATACCAGTAGATCGGGTTGAGGGCGATCACCTGCTGCATGTTGAAGCCGCCGATGGAAAAGGTCATCTGCGCGGGGTCGTAGAAGATGGCCGAAAAGTACAGCAGCGCCGTGATAAAGACGCTCCAGATATGCTGGATGTCGCGGAAAAAGACCGTCCCCGCCGCCAAAAACAGCGACACGCCCAGGCTGAAAAAGAACAGCGTCACCAAGGGGTAGACGGCCTGCAGCACCGTCAGGTGGAAGGGGCTGCCGGTAAAGATCATCACCAGCAGCAGCGCCACGAAGCTGAACACGCAGTTGACCATGGCGAAGCAGCACTTTTCCAGCGGGAAGATATACTTGGGGATATACACCTTTTTCAGCAGCGGCGCGGCCGACAGGATGCTGCTCATGCTGGTGGAGGTGGCCTCGTTGAAAAAGTTGAACAGCAGCTGGCCGCACATCAGAAAGACCGGGAAGTTGTCGATGCCGCTGCCGCGCATATCCATCAGGCTGCTGAACACCGCCCAGTAGACCAGGCACATCAGCAGCGGGTTGAGGACGCTCCACACCACGCCCAGGACGCTGCGCCGGTATTTCAGCTTGAAGTCCCGGCTGACCAGGTTATACAGAAGGTAACGGTAGCGCCACAAGGCGCCCCACATTGCTTTCAGTTTCGCCACAGGGTTCACCACTTTTCAAAAAAGTCGAAGGTCTGCTGCGCGAAGGGGGTGTGCAGCTTATCCTTGGCGCTGGTCTTGTGCGCGCAGCCGCAGTCGGGCCAGACGACGCCCACCGTGGGGTCGTCGTAGGGGATGCCCCCCTCGCTGGTGGGGTCGTAGACGTCGGTGCACTTATAGCAGAACTCGGCCACGTCGCTCAGCACCAGGAAGCCGTGGGCAAAGCCCTCGGGGATATAGAACATCTTCTTGTTCTCCGCCGAGAGGGTGACGCCCACCCACTTGCCGAAGGTGGCGCTGTGGGGCCGGCAGTCGACGGCCACGTCGTACACCTCGCCCAGCGTGACCCGGACCAGCTTGCCCTGGGTGTGCTGCTTCTGGAAGTGCAGCCCCCGCAGCACGCCGCGGGTGGAGCGGCTCTGGTTATCCTGCACGAACTCTTTGTCGATGCCGGCCGCCGCGAAGTCGGCCTTCTTGTAGGTCTCCATAAAATAGCCGCGCTCGTCGCCGAACACTTCCGGCTCGATGACCACGACGCCGGGGATCTCCGTCTGCGTAAAAGTGAACTTGCCCATACTGTGTACCTCTCTACTTGTTGTGTGTTATATTCCGTCAGGTTTTACCCTGTCTGCACGTGCCGCAGGGCGGCGCCGGCGCCCGTACCAGAGCGCGCCGCCCCCCGCCAGGACCACGGCCGCCCCCGCCACCCCCAGGATCAGCGGGAGGTAGCCGGCCGGCTCCAGGTCTTCCGCCGCCGGGTGGATCAAGCCGCGGCTGCTTTCCAGCAGGGCGTCCAGGCCCGCCACCGTCAAAGGCGCGCGGACGCTGGCGGCCTCCTGCACCTCGCTGCCCGGCACGCTGTACACCGCCCAGGCCTCCAGCGGCTGGCCGAGGGTGTAGACCTCCGGCAGCTCGACGCTCAGGCTGACGTCCGCCGCCTGCATGCCCGCCGCAAGGGGCAGGCGGATGCCGGGGGCGTCCAGGCTGACAGTGCCCAGCACGCCGCCCCCGCCCTGCACCGTCATGCCGGCGGCCCCGGCCGCAGGCGGGATCTCCGTGTAGCCGGTCCAGGTCGAAAAGGCGTAGTCCAGCAGGGCGCGCACGTCGGCGTAGCGGTCGGTCTTGCTCTCGCTGCGCATCGTGACGCAGATCAGGCGCACCCCGTTTTTCTCGGCCAGGCAGATATAGGTCTGCCGGGCGATGTCGGTGTAGCCGATCTTCGAGCCGAGGATCGTATCCTCGTGGAACATGCTCGAGCCGATGCGCATCGAATCCTGCTGGGAGAAATAGCGCGTCACCGGCTGCAGGTTCGTCGGCTGCATGACGTACATCTCGTTGTTTGTGAACAGCCCCTCGAAGCCGGGCTGCTCCAGCGCCCAGCGCAGGATGGTGGCCATATCGTAGCAGCTGGTGTAGTGGTCCTCGTCGCTGATGCCGTGGGGGTTGGCAAAGTGGGTGTGCTGCAGCCCCAGCTCGGCGGCCTGCGCGTTCATGGCGGCCACGCCGTCGGCGATGGAGCCGCCCCCGAAGTACTCGGCCAGGGCGTTGGCGCCGTCGTTGGCGCTGGCCATCATCGTGGCGTAGAGCAGCGCCTCGAGGGACACCTGCTCCCCTTCCAGCAGGGCGATGTGGCTGGAGTCGGTGCCCACCAGCGAGTAGACGTCCTCGTGGCTGACGGTCACAAGGCCGCTCCAGTCGCCCTGGGCCTTCTCGCAGGCCAGGCCCAGCGTCATCACCTTGGTGATGGAGGCGGGATGCAGCTCCTCGTCCATGTTCTGCTGGGCCAGCACCAGGCCGCTGTCCGCGTCCATGATGCAATAGGCCCGGGTGGCCCCCAGGGCCGGGCCCGCCGCCGACGCCGGCAGCGCCAGCGCCGCCGCCAGCAGCAGCGCCAGGGCGGCCAGCGCGCGGGTCAGTGTCTTGTTCATGCTTCCCTCTTCCCGGCGGGCGTCGCCCCGCCGCTTTTTGTGAATCTAGTATTATAGTATAGCACACTTTTCACAGCGGGGAAAGGGGCCTTTGCAGCAAGACCGGCTGCATCTGCCGCCCGGCCAGCGCGGCGTCCAGCGCCCCGGGCACAAGGGCCAGGTCGGCCTTCAGGCTTTGGGGCTTGTGGACGGGGTCGTCCTGGGCGAAGGGCACGAAGTAGAAGTGCTTGCGCTGCATCAGGCGGGCGATGTTCTCGCCCGAGGCCCCGAGGCCGTCGTTGGTGGACACCGCCACCACCATCGGCCGGCCCGCCCGCAGCAGGCTTTTGGCCGCCAGGGCCACCGGCGTATCCGACAGGCCCGCCGCCAGCCGGGCCAGCGTGGCCCCGGTGCAGGGCGCGATGACCAGCGCGTCCGCCAGCCGCTGCGGGCCCAGCGGCTCGACGGCGGCGAGGGTGTCCAGCACCGGGCGGCCGGCCGCGGCCTCCAGCCGGGCGCGCCAGCCTGCCGCCGGCCCGAAGCGGGTGTCGGTGCCGGCCGCCGCAAAGCTCATGATGGGCAGCACCCGCCACCCCAGCGCCGCCAGCCGGGCCGCCTGGGGCACCGCCGCCTCAAAGGTACAAAAACTGCCGCACAGGGCAAAGGCCACCGTGCCTTTCCGTTCTGCGTTCATCCTGCAGCCTCCCCTTCTCTGATGATGTCCAATACCGTTTCGGCCAGGTAAGCCCCGGCGCTGTCGGGCGCGCAGCGGGCCGGCAGGCCCGACGCCAGCACGGCCGTATGCCCCAGCGCCGCGGCCGCGGTAAAATCCGTGCCGCCCGGCGCGCTGGCCAGGTCGACGATCAGGCTGTGGGGGCGCAGCGCCGCCAGCACCGGCGCGCCCAGCACCGGCGCGGGGATGGTGTTGACCACCGCGTCAAAGCCGGGGGCCGCCGCCGCAAGCCCATCCAGGGGCACGGACGCCGCGCCGCAGCTTTCGGCCAGGGCGCGCTGGGCCGGCCGGCGGGCCGCCACCGTCACCCGCGCGCCCAGCGCGCCCAGGCGCTGCGCCACCGCCTGCCCCACCCGCCCATAGCCCGCCACCAGCACCGGCGCGCCCCAGAGGGTGCGGCTGCGCCGCGCCAGCAGGATGCCGACGCAGCCCTCCGCCGTCGGCACCGCGTTGCGCACGGCCAGCGCCTCCCGCGCAAAGCAATCGACCCAGCGGCGGCCCAGCGCCGCCGCGCCGGCCGGGGCCCGCCCGCCCAGCAGCACCGCCCCGGGCTTCGCCCTTTGCAGGAGGGCGGCCCACGCCCCGTCCCAGGCGAGCGGCACCGGCAGCAGGATATAGTCTGCCGCGGGCACCGCCCCGGCCCCGCCCACCCGGCAGCCGGCCGCCGCCAGGGCCCGCGCCGCGGCCGCCTGCCGGCGGTCCTCGCCCAGCACCGCGATGTCTATCTTTTGCTCCATTTCGGGCATTGCGCATCCCTCCCACGTCCTCAAACTATGCGCAAAACCCACACGATGTGCGGCCGCGGGGGTGCGCGCAAACAAAAAAGCGCCCCCGGTCCGTTTGGCGGACCAGGGGGCGCTCAACGGCGCTCTTGCGGGGGGTCAGACCCGGTTTGCCTGCTCGATCAGGCTGCGGATGTGGTGCACCAGCATCTCGAGGGCGGGGCCGTTCTCGCCGCCGTTGGGCACGATGATGTCGGCGTTGCGCTTGCTGGGCTCGACGAAGGCCTCGTGCATGGGCTTGACCGTGCTCAGGTACTGGTTGATGACGCTGTCGAGGCTGCGGCCGCGCTCCTTGACGTCGCGCAAGATGCGCCGCAGGATGCGCTCGTCGGCGTCGGTATCGACATAGATCCTGTAGTCGAACAGCGCCAGCAGCCGCGGCTCGGCAAAGGGCAGGATGCCCTCGACGATCAGCACGGGGGCGGGCTCGATGCGGCGCACCTCGTCCGAGCGGTTGTGGATGGTGTAGTCGTACACCGGGCAATCCACCGCGCGGCCGGCCTTCAGCGCCAGCAGCTGTTCGATCAGCAGGTCGTTGTCGAAGGCGTCGGGATGGTCGTAGTTCAGCAGGCAGCGCTTTTCATAGGGCAGCTCGTCGTGGCGCTTGTAGTAGCTGTCATGGGGGATCAGGCGCACCTCTTCCTCCCCGAAGCGGGCTTTCAGACGCAGGGCCAGGGTGGTCTTGCCGCTGCCGGAGCCGCCTGCGATGCCGATGATCAAACTGTTCATGATGGTTCCTCCCCGCACGGTCTGGCGCAGCAGGCCGCTTTGTAGTATACTGTTGACAGAGACTTCGGCAGAATCATGTAAAGCCCCTGTCGATCCTTTTTATAATCATACCACAAAACGCCCTGTTTTGACAGATGTTACAGCCCTTGCAGGAGGTATTCCATGAAAAAAATCGTCTTGGCCCCTTACATCGACCAGACCGAGCGCTGGGTCAACGGCTGCGAGAGCATCAGCGCCGTGATGGCCCTGGGGGCGGTGGGGGTCCACGTCGACCCCGACACCTTCATCGCGCGCGATCTGCCCCACGCGCCGTTCTGGGAGCAGGACGGCGTGCTCTGGGGCCCCGACCCCCACTACGTCTACCCCGGCGACCCCCACGACCACACCGGCTACGGCTGCTACGCGCCCTGCATTTGCCAGGCGCTGCGCAGCGCCCTGGAGGCCGAGGGCGCGGCCGGCGCCTTCGAGGTGGTGGACGAGACGGGCCGCACCGCCGCCGAGCTCTGCGCCGATTACATCGACCAGGGGCTGCCGGTGGTGTTCTGGGCGACGCTGGACTTCCAGCCTGTGCCCCGCTGCGACCACTGGACGCTGCCCAACGGCCGCCCCTTCGACTGGAAGCTGAACGAGCACTGCCTGCTGCTGGTGGGCTACGACGAGGACAACTACTGGTTCAACGACCCCTGGCACAACCACGGCCTGTGCCCGCAGCCCAAGGCCCTGGTGGAGGAGTGTCACCGCGCGCAGGACATGTACGCCGTGGCGCTGCGGAGGAAGTAAGGACGCAAAAAAAGGCCCCCGCCTTGCGGCAGGGGCCCTTTTTTGTGTCGGAAAGCTTACCAGAGGTTCGCGGTCTCGTTGTAGAGGCCCTCGTAGCTCTTGGCGGAGACGCTCCAGCTGAAGTCGCAGTTCATGGCGTACTGGACCAGGTTCTCCCAGTTCTCCTTGTCGTAGTAGGCGGCGTTGGCGCGGCAGCAGGCGTCGTACAGCTCGTGCGCGCTGTAGCCCGCGAAGGTGAAGCCGTTGCCGCTGCCCTTCGAGGAGTCGTGGATGGAGTCGCGCAGGCCGCCGGTCTCACGGACGATGGGCGGCGTGCCGTAGCGGCAGGCCACCATCTGGGCCAGGCCGCAGGGCTCGCTCTTGGACGGCATGATGAAGCAGTCCGCGCCGGCGTAGATCTGCTGCGCCAGGGCGCTGTTGAAGCCGATGTAGGTGCCCACACGGCCGGGACGGCGGGCCGCCAGGTCGGAGAAGAAGCCCTCGTACTGGCTCTCGCCGCTGCCCAGGATGACCAGCTCGATGCCCAGGTCCACCAGGCCGTCGGCGATGCTCTGCACCAGGTCGAAACCCTTCATGCCGACCATGCGGCTGACCATGGCAAAGACGGGGCTGCCGTCCTTGTGCAGGCCGAACTGGTCCTGCAGGGCGGCCTTGCAGGCGGCCTTGCCCTCGCGGAAGTTCTCCACCGAGTAGTTGTAGGGGATGGACGGGTCGGTGGCCGGGTTGTTGGCGTCCACGTCGATGCCGTTCAGGATGCCGCACAGCTTATACTGCTTCTCGCGCAGCAGGGCGTCCAGGCCGTAGCTGAACCAGGGGTCCAGGATCTCCTGCGCGTAGGTGGGGCTGACGGTGGTGATCTTGTCGGCGGTCTCGAAGGCGCCCTTCATGAAGTTGGCGCAGCCGTCGTACTCGACGATGTGCTGGTCGCGCCGGCCGATGCCGCAGGTATCCTCGAGGATCTCCAGGCCGTACTTGCCCTGGTAGGCGATGTTGTGGATGGTGAAGATGGTCTTGATGCGGTTGAACTTGTCCAGGTGGCGGTAGTACAGGTTCAGGTACACGGGCACCAGGGCCGTCTGCCAGTCGTTGCAGTTGATGATGTCGGGGGTGAAGTCGAGGTAGAACAGCGTCTCCAGCACCGCGCGGGAGAAGAAGGCGAAGCGCTCGCCGTCGTCATAGAAGCCGTACAGGCCGCGGCGCTTGAAGTAATACTCGTTGTCCAGGAAGTAGTAGGTCACGCCGTCCCACTGGGCGGTGAACAGGCCGCAGTACTGGCTGCGCCAGCCCACAGGCACCGAGT
>CALXGZ010000047.1 GCA_944387975.1 uncultured Faecalibacterium sp. | reverse complement strand
TCCTTTCTTAGGAGGTGCAAATACCCATGGCTAAGTGTGAATGCTGCGGCAAGGGCGTGACCTTCGGTATCAAGGTCTCCCACTCTCATCGCCGCTCCAACCGTACCTGGAAGCCCAATGTCCGCCGCGTCAAGGCGATCGTCGACGGTTCCCCCAAGTACGTTTATGCATGCTCCCGTTGCCTGCGCGCTGGCAAGGTTACCCGCGCTGTCTAAGTCTGTGGTGTATGTTGCCGGTCACGTTTGGCGTGGCCGGCTTTTTTGTTCTTGCTGAAAGAGGTGTTGTTTATGGCGCTGCCCGGCGATCCCGTCATGCTGCTGAGCGTTGTCAACCTGAAGCTGCGGGACTTCTACCCCACCCTCGACGCCCTGTGCGACGATCTCGGCGCCGACAAGGCGGCCCTGTGCGCAAAGCTGGCGGCCATCGGCTACGAATATGACCCCCAGCAGAACCGATTCAAATAACGCAAGGAGGCAACCGCATCATGATGGAAGGCAACTATTATAAGGAATGGAGCACGGCCCTGGGCCGCGACATGGAGTTCAAGGTCTACGGCGCGGGGGGCGTGCCGGTGCTGGCGTTCCCCTGCGAGGGCGGCCGCTTTTACGACTGGGAGAACAACGGCATGCCCGACGCCGCGGCCTGGCTGATCCAGAACGGCCGCGTGCAGCTGTTCTGCGCCGACGGCATCGACCAGGACAGCTTCCTGGCCGAGGGGCTGCCCGCCCGCCGCCGCGCCGAAATGCAGGAGAAGTACTTCTGCTACATCACCAACGAGCTGGCCCCCCGCATCCTGGCCCTGAACGCGGCCGCGAACGCCGCCGCCCCCAAAGCGGACAAGCCCGAGCCGGCCAAAAAGGCCGCCAAGGCCGGGCCCGTCCTCTGGGCCGTGGGCGCGGACCTGGGCGCCTACCAGGCCGTCAACTGCCGCCTGCGCCGGCCGGAGCTGTTCTGCGGGGCCATCGGTCTGTCCGGCCGCTACGACGTAGCCGCCCGGCTGGGCGGCGCGGAGGACGACCTGGCCCTGCGCAACGCGCCGCTGGCCGCCCTGGCGGCGGGTCTTGTCGATTCCGCCGCCAAAGCCGCCCTCGCTAAGGGGCAGTTCCTGCTTTATGCCGGCCAGGCCCAGGACTACGCCGAGCCCGCCGCCCTTGCCTCCACCCAGGCGCTGGACGCCGCGCTGAAGGCCGCCGGCATCCCCGTCTCGACCGAGCTGTGGGGCCAGGACGTCACCCATGAGTGGCGCTGGTGGGCCCGCGCTTTCGATGTATTCACCAACCGTCTGTTCAGCTAAGGAGGGACCCGTTATGCCCGCATTCATCACCGGCGCGCGCGGCCACGACTTCGGCCGCCGCAGCCCCCTCGACCTGCTCAGCGCCATCGGCCAGGCAGGCTTTGCCTGCACCCAGCTGGCCTACACCAAGGCCATCGAGGGCGTCAAGAGCTACGCCGACGTCAGCCCCGCCCTGGTGGCTGCCACGGAGGACGCCGTCGCCCAGACCGGCGTGCAGATCGGCGTCTACGGCACCTATGTCGAGCTGAGCTACGTGGACGAAGAAAAGCGCAAGGCCGAGGTGGCCAAGGTGCTCAGCCAGATCGGCAACGCCAAGCTGCTGGCGGCCGGCTGCATGGGCAGCGAGACCACCCCGATGGAAAAGCAGCCCGGCGTCAGCCGCAAGGACGCGCAGGAGGCTTTGCTGCGCAGCCTGGCGGAGATCATGCCGGCCTGCGAGGAGGCGGGCGTGCTCTTTGGCATCGAGTGCGTCTACCACCACGCCATGAACACCCCCGAGGCCACCCGCCAGGTGCTGGACAGCATCGCCAGCCCCAACCTGCGCGTCATCTGCGACCTGGCCAACTACATCGGCGCGGAGAACGCCTCCCTCGACGCCCAGCGCCGCATCTGGGACAAGGTGGGCAGCTGGTACGGCGACAAGATCAGCGCCGTGCACTTCAAGGGCCAGGCCTTCAAGCCGGACGGCAGCCACTACTCCACCAGCCTGGAGGACTCCGCCATCGACTATGCGGGCGGCTTCGCCATGCTGCGGCAGCTGCCCCAGGCCAGCCTGCCCGTCCTGCGGGAGGAGGCTGTGCCCGCCCGCGCCGCGTCGGACATCGCGTTCATGGAGCAGTTCTACCGCTGAACCCGCGGGGGCCGTTTTGCGCCGGCCCCCTTTTTGTTTTGAGGGCGCGGCTTTCCGCCCTTTTGGCAAAAGATTGCGCCAGAACATTTTTTAGCGGGCGGCAAACGTTACGAGATACACATTTTTAACGTTTTACCGCAAATTTGTTCGCGATTTTTTCACAACTGTATCACAAAGCACGTCCCGGGACGGCTGCGCGATGCCTTGTTGTTTTTTGCCGGATATGCTATAATCGGGGTAACCCAGTTCCCGCGGCCTGCTGCGGGGCCTAGCTTGAAAGGAGCCCTACTTATGGAATATACAACTTCTTCGGGCGTGCTCGCCATGCCCGCGCACTACGCCCTCGTCCCGCAGGAGGACATGGTCTACCTTGACGGCGGCGCACTGTTCAACATCACCCAGGAGCAGGTCATCCAGTTCGGCGTCAACGTCGTGGTCAACGGCCTGATGTTCCTGGGCGGCGCGTTCTTTTCTGCCGGCGTGTCGATGCTCACCAACGCCTTTGTGGGCACGACACTCAAGTCCGGCGGCAAGATCATGAAGGACTTCTTCTCTTCCCTCAACGGCCACCAGTGGGTGATGCTGGGCGTCACCGGGCTGCTGGGCGGCCTGTACGGCCTGAGCATGGCGTCCTACTACTACATGCAGCTGGTGGACCCGCTGGTCAAGGCCTTCCAGGACGCCTTCTTCGGCCAGGGCGCTGAGGCGCAGACGGCCGGCGCCCTGCCCGCGGCCGCGTAACGCAGCTGCCTTTGCGGGCCGCGCCCGCAGCCAGATCATCATGAAAGGAGCATTCTTATGCAGAACCTTCGTATGCCCGCACACTACGCGCCCATCGACGGGGACGAGCAGCGCGCCATCCAGGGCGGCGGCCCCGTCAGCGACGCCGTGGTCGCCTTCCTGGACAGCCTGCATCTGACCGATTTCTATCGGGGCGCTTCGGTGCTGACCTTCTCCTTCACCTTTGTGCCCGCCCTCTTCTTTACGGCGGTGCGGGCCGTCTTCGGCCTTGGCCAGGAGCTGGCCGAGGGCATCTACAACATTTTCCAGCAGCTGTAAGGCTGTGCACAGACGCCGCGGGGTCTTGCGCCCTGCGGCGTTTTTTGCGCCCTGGCGCGCCGGCGCGGGCCAAAAGCCTTGCCAAAGGCCCCAAAAGCTCTTTTCGTACCCAGAAAGTTTTTGTGGAAACAGGCTTTTCGGCCAGTTCGGCAGCGGGCGGGCTTTTTTCGGCAACTTTGCATCAAAAGGCAACAATAATACATGTCAATTTGCGGCTGAATCCTTTATAGTTAAGATGTAGCAAGCTTCGGGGCCGCTTTTGGCCCCCGCACCCTGTGTTAAGGAGGATACGAGAATGAAGGATGTCCGTATTTGGAAGCAGGAGCTGGCGGACGGCGTCCACGCCGCGCGCCTGGCCTGCCTGTATTGCTGCGCGCCGGAGGCCACCGCGCCCCAGGCGGCCCGCTATGCCGCGGCCCTGGACGGGCTGGAGGCGGCCTTTGGCTCCCACAGCGCCGCGGCCCTGTTCAGCGCGCCGGGCCGCACCGAGATCGGCGGCAACCACACCGACCACCAGCACGGCCGGGTGCTGGCCGGCAGCGTCAACATCGATATGATCGCGGCCGCCGGCCCGAACGAGCTGGGCCAGCTGCGCGTCCAGAGCGAGGGCTATCCCCTTTGCACCATCGACCTTGCCGACCTCGCCGCCCGCAAGGAGGAGGAGAACTCCAGCGCCGCCATCCTGCGGGGCGAGTGCGCCGCCTTCGCCCAGCGCGGCGCGCGCCTGTCGGGCCTCGACGTCTATGTCACCTCCAACGTGCCCAAGGGCAGCGGCGTGTCCTCCAGCGCCGCCTTCGAGGTGCTGATCGGCACCATCCTGAACGAGCTGTTCATGGATGAAAAGGTCAGCCCCATCGCCATCGCGCAAATCGGCCAGTGGGCCGAGAACGTCTACTTCGGCAAGCCCTGCGGCCTGATGGACCAAATGGCCTCCAGCGTCGGCAACATCATCACCATCGACTTTGCCGACCCCGCCCACCCCGTCGTCGAGCCGGTGGAGGTGGACTTCTCCAAGGCGGGGCTGGCGCTGTGCATCCTCGACTCGGGCGCCGACCACGCCGACCTGACCGACGAGTACGCCGCCATCCCGGCGGACTGCCGCGCGGTGGCCGCCGTCTGCGGCGGCGACGTGCTGCGCAACGTGCCCTTCGAGACCTTCCTCGCGAACATCCCCGCCTGCCGCAAGGCCTGCGGCGACCGGGCCGTGCTGCGCGCCTTCCACATCTACGCCGACAACGAGCGCGTGGCCAAGCAGGTGGCCGCCCTGCGCGAAGGCGACTTCGAGACCTTCCTCGCGCTGGTCAACGAGTCGGGCCGCAGCAGCTGGGAGTACCTGCAGAACGTCATCCCCGCCGGCTACACCAAGCACCAGGAGGTGGCCGTCACCATCGCCGCCGCCAAGCACCTGCTGGGCGGCGAGGGGGCCGTGCGCGTCCACGGCGGCGGCTTTGCCGGCACCGTGCAGGCCTTTGTGCCCCTTGACAAGCTCGCGTCGTTCAAAGCCGGCATCGAAGCCATCATCGGCGCCGGCCGCTGCCATGTCCTTTCCATCCGCCCTGAAGGAGGTGCCGTCC
>CALXGZ010000046.1 GCA_944387975.1 uncultured Faecalibacterium sp. | reverse complement strand
TTGCCGTTGCCGCCCAGAATATCCAGCTTCTCCACCACGATGACGTTCAGGTCCGGGTTGGTCTGCTTGGCCACCACGGCGGCGGACAGGCCGGCGGGGCCGCCGCCGATCACCACGATGTCGCACTCTGCGTTCTCGAGGGTGGTGGGCTCGTACTCGATGCCGGCGTTGGTGGCAAAGGTGATCTCAGGGGCTTCCAGGCCGGCGGCCGCCATGGCGTTGGCCACGGCTGCCTTGACGCCGAAGCTGGTGAAGGTGGCCCCCGATACGGAATCGACCACCGGGCTGTTGGCCTCGACGATCCGCTCCTCGATCACGGGGAAAGCCCGGCTGATGATGGCGGAAGTGTCGTGGTTGTCGCCCAGCTCGATGTCGGTGATCTTGCCGGCGTCAAAGGTGACAGTGACGGTCAGGTCGCGGTCGTAGCTGGGTGCGGTGCCCTCGAAGCTGCCGCTGACCGACGCGGGGTCAACGGTGGAGGCCGGCGCGCTGCTGCTGGGCGCTGCCGAACTGGCGGTGCTGGAGGGTGAGCCGCCGCAGCCCGCCAGGGACAGCAGCATGCCCGCCGACAGCACGGCTGCCAGTGCGCGGGACAGTTTTTTCATGGTACATTCTCCTTCCTGTTGAGAAGGGCGGATCGGTCCGCCCTCTTTACGCTCATTATAGCACGGGCGTTTCAAAATGGGTAGTGCAAAAAGCAAAATGCGATCGGATTGTAACCATTGCCCGAAATGCGGGCCGGAATTTGTAAGCTGTTACAAATATATGAAAAAACGCCCGCCGCGCCGGCGCAGAAAAGAAAAAATCCCGCTCCGGTCATTTTCCTCTTGCATTTTTTCAAATTCGTGCTATACTATTACAGCAATCGTTCCCAAGGCCGCTCGACGGGGTAGCCGAAATTGAAGGTTGTGATGGGCGCATACATCGAATATGGCCCCTATTCGTCAGAACCAGAAATGAGGTGAAAAGCTATGAAACAGGGTATCCATCCCAACTACGTTGACTGCACCATCACCTGTGCGTGCGGCAATGTGATCAAGACCCGCTCTACCAAGCCCGAGATCCACGTTGAAATCTGCTCCAAGTGCCATCCTTTCTACACTGGCAAGCAGAAGCTGGTCGATACCGGCGGACGTGTGGACCGCTTCAATCGCCGCTTTGGCCGCAAGTAATTGCAAACCATGCGCATCATCGCCGCTCTCCGTTCGGGGGGCGGCGTTTTTGTCGTTGCGCGGCGCGTTTATGAAGCTTTCTTAAGTTCGCGGCGCGTTCATCCTTCTGCCTTATTTTGACCACATTTGGCCCCTACACTGAATAGATGCGAGGAAAGGAGCGTTTTGCCAGTGATCGAAGTATCCCATCTGACGCGGCTGTACGGCGCGCGGGCGGCGGTGAAGGACCTGTCCTTTACGGTAGAGGACGGGCAGATCTGCGGCCTGCTGGGCCCGAACGGCGCGGGCAAATCCACCATCATGAACATCCTGACCGGGTATCTTGCGCCCAGCGGCGGGATGGTGACGGTCTGCGGCCACCCCCTGCCCGAGGAGGCGGAGGCCGCCAAGGCCTGCGTCGGCTACCTGCCCGAGACGCCGCCCCTCTACCCGGAGATGACGGTGGAGGAATACCTCCGCTTTGCCGCCGCGCTGAAGGGCGTCCGCCGCGCCCGGCGCGCCGGGGAGGCTGTGCGCGCGGCGCGCCGCACCGGCCTTGAGGATGTGATGCCAAGGCTGATCCGCAATTTATCCAAGGGCTACCGCCAGCGGGTGGGCATCGCCCAAGCGCTGCTGGGCAGCCCGCAGCTGATCATTTTGGACGAACCCACCGCCGGGCTGGACCCGGCGCAGGTGATCGAGGTGCGCCGCCTGATCCGGGAGCTGGGCCGCAGCCACACCGTCATTTTGTCCAGCCATATCCTCAGCGAGGTGCAGGCCGTGTGCACCCAGGTGCTGATCCTGTCCCAGGGGCGGCTGGCGGCTGGCGGCAGCCTGGAAGAACTGACGGCCGGCGGCCGCAGCCTGGAAGAGCTCTTTCTGGAGCTGACCGGCGGCGGGCGGCAGGCAGGGGAGGGGGACGCGACATGACGGCGATCTTTGTGCGGGAGCTGCGCAGCGCCTTTACCGGCATGATGGGCTGGCTGCTGACCGCTTTTCTGACGGCGGCGTCGGGGCTGTATTTCATGGCGAACAACCTCGGCCTAGGCCTGACGGACTTCGGCTACTATACCTTATATCAGACCACCTTCGTGCTGCTGCTGTACGTGCCGGTGCTGGCCATGCGCAGCCTGGCGGGGGAGCGGCACGCCCGCACCGATCAGCTGCTGCTGACCTGCCCGGTGCCGGTCTGGGGCATCGTGCTGGGCAAGTACTTTGCCATGTGCGCGGTGTTCGCGCTGCCCTGCCTGGCCGACGCGGGGATGATCCTGGCGCTGCGGGCGCTGGGCTGCACGGATATGGCCCTGGCGTCGAACTTTGCCAGCCTTTTGGGCTATTACCTTTTGGGCTGCGCGGCCATCGCTTTGTGCGAGTGGGTCTCGGGCCTGACCGAAAACCAGATCGTGGCGGCGGTGCTGGGCTTTGCGGCGCTGCTGCTGGCCTTTTTGATGCCGGGGCTGCGCAGCCTGTTCAACGCGGGCAGCGCGGCGGCGCTGCTGCTGTTCACGCTGCTGGCGGCAGCGGCGGCGGTGTTGGCGGGGCTGCGCAGCCGCAGCCTGATGCTGGGCTGCGCCGTCTTTGCGGCGCTGGCCGTGGGGCTCTCGGCGCTGTTCCTGTGGCGGGGCGGGTGGCTGACCGCGGCCTTCGACGCGCTGCTGGAGGCGCTGTGCCTGTTTGCCCCCTTTGAACGGTTCGTCAACGGGATCTTCTCGCTGCCGGCGGCGCTGTATTATCTCAGCGCGGCGGCGCTGTTCCTGTTTTTTACGGCGCAGGGCATCGAAAAGCGCCGCTGGCTTTGAGAGGGGGCGCGCAGTATGAAACGAAACCCTGACCCCGCGGGGGGCCGCATCTTCCGCAGCGGGCTGTACGCCACGGCCACTCTGGCCGCGGCCGTGGCGCTGGCGGTGCTGCTCAACCTGCTGATCCAGGCCGTGCCGGCCCGCTATACGGAGTTCGACCTTTCGGCGGGCGGGCTCTATACCCTGGGCGAGAGCTCGGCGCAGCTGGCTGAGAGCCTTGCGCAGGACGTGACCATCTATTACCTCTGCGAGACGGGCGCCGAGGACGCCATCATCACCGGCCTGCTGGACCAGTACGAGGCCGCCGGCCCCCACATCCGCTGGCAGCAGGTGGACCCCGCGCTGCACCCCACCTTTGCGGCGCAGTACGGGGCCGAGACGGTCTCGACCGGCAGCCTGATCGTGGACGCGGGGCAGCGCAGCGCCGTCCTCGACGCGGCGGGCTTTTACGTCTACGATTACGCCGACGCCTACAACTACAGCGTCCGCTTCGACGGCGAGGGGCAGATCAGCGCGGCCATCTACCGCCTGACAAGCGGGGAGCCCAGCCGCGCCTATTACAGCACGAACCACGGGGAGAAAGAGCTCTCCTCCGACCTGACCGCGGCGCTGGAGGCGCAGAACATCGAGCTGGAAGCGCTGAACCTGCTCGCCGGCCCGGTGCCGGAGGACTGCGATCTGCTGATCGTCAACTGCCCGGCTGCGGACTTTGCCGGGGCGGAGGGCGCGGTGGATGAGACGGCCTTCCTGCAGGAGTATCTGGACGCCGGGGGCAAGCTGCTGTTGACCACCGACGCCTACTACGCCACCCCGAACCTGGACGCCGTGCTGGCCGGCTTCGGCCTTGCGCGGGTCGAGGGCCTGGTGGTGGAGGGCGACGCCAACCACAGCCTGTACGGCTACAGCTATTACCTGCTGCCCGACCTCGCCGCGCCGGCCTACAGCAGCGCCCTGGCGGGCCTCGACGATGGCACGCCGGTGCTGCTGCAAATGGCGCAGGGCATACGCATCGAAGCGGCGGAGGGCGTCACCGCCGAGCCGCTGCTGGTAAGCTCCGCGGCGGCCTACAGCAAAACGGCCGGCTATGAGATGACCGTCGTGGAGAAAGAGGAGGGCGACCTCGACGGGCCCTTCGACCTCGCGGTCTGGGCCAGGCAGGACGCGGCCGGGGCCGAGGTGATCTGGGTGGGCTGCTCGAACATGGACGACAGCCTGCTGTACCGGAGCGTGCCCGGCAACCGCGACTTCCTCGTGGGCTGCGCGGCCTCGCTGACGGGGCAGTCCAGCGGGGTGCTGATTGCGTCGAAGGCCCTCGAGGCCGACCAGCTGCTGATCCCGGCGCGGACAGCGGCCGCCGTGGGCCTTGTCTTTCTGGCGGCGCTGCCGCTGGGGCTGCTGGCCGCGGGGGCGGTGGTGACCGTCCGCCGCCGCCGGCGCTGAAAGGGGGCCTTTTGATGCGCGCAAAACGCCGCACCCTGCTGCTTTTGCTGGCGCTGGCGGCCCTGGCCGGCGCGGCGCTGGCCCTGCTGACGCGCGCCAACCGGCAAACGCAGGCGGCTGAAAAGGCCAAAGAGGCGGGCAGCATCCCGCTGGCCGCCTTTGACCCCAATACCCTGGACGCCATCACGTACAGCCGGCAGGGGGAGACGCTCGCCCTCGTCTACGACGGGGAGGACTGGACCCTTGCGGACGACCCGGATTACCACCTCGACCAGACGAAGTGCGACACCATGGCCGTCGCCCTGGCGGATCTAAAGGCCAAGCGCCGGCTGGAGGCCCAGCCCGGCGAGGACTACGGCCTGGACGCGCCTGCGCTGACCGTCACGGCGACGGCGGCGGGGGAGAGCGTGACCTTCGGCTTCGGGGACACGAACCCCATCACCGGGGATATCTACCTGCAAAAGGCCGGGGACGGGGCCGTCTACACCGCGGACGCGGCCAAGGCCGGCTGCTTTGCCTACGGCAAGGAAGAACTGTTCGAGCCCTTCAACCCGGCGGGCATCACGGCCAGCCGGCTCGAGCGCATCGACTATACCCTGGCGGACGGGGAGACCGTCCGCCTGCGGGCCGTCTCGGCGCCGGAGGGGGACGGCGCGGGCAGCGGCGCCTATCCCACCGTCTGGCGGCGGGAAGACGCGCCGGACACGCCGCTCGACACGGAGAAGGTGGACGCCATCCTCGCGGCCCTCGGCGGCTTTGTGACGGGGCAGCGCACCGCGGCGGCCGGGGCCGACCCCGCCGCCTGCGGCTTTGACGCGCCGCTCGTGACCGTCGCCGCCTCGGACGGGGAGACGGACTACGCCCTGGCCTTCGCCGCCGGGGCCGACGGCTATTACCTGCAAACGGCGGGGGACGGCTCGGTCTATACGGTGGACGGCACGGCGGCGCGGGCCTTTTGCCCCGCGGACGGGCTGATTTGAGCGCCCATGCGCCGTTGCGCCAAAAAGCGGCGTGGCGCAGCGCGCAAAATCATGCGTTTTGTCTATTGCCAACCGGCCCTGCGGCCGTTATAATAGGCCCATAAACAGCAAGGGCGCTGTGAGTTCGAGCGACTCACCGCGCCCTTTTTGCATACAGGCTACAGGAGGAGATACGATGCCCAACCACCCACTGTCCCGGCAGGACGTGCTGGACTTTGTCGAGGACAACAACGTCAAGTTCGTCCGCTTTGCTTTCACCGATATCTTCGGCACGCAGAAAAACATCGCCGTGCTGGCGGGGGACCTGCCCCGCGCCATCGAGGAGGGGGTCTGCTTCGACGGCAGCGCCATCCCCGGCTTCCTCCATGTGGAGGAGAGCGACCTTGTGCTGCGGCCCGACCTGTCCACCCTGACCATCCTGCCCTGGCGGCCGGCCGAGGGCGGGGTGATGCAGTTCTTCTGCGACATCGAGCGGCCGGACGGCGCGCCCTTCGGGGGCAACTGCCGTGGCTTTTTGCGCGGCGTGGCGCAGCGGCTGCGCCGGCTGGGCCTTGGCTGCAACGTCGGGGCCGAGTGCGAGTTCTACCTCTTTGAGGCCGACGAGCACGGCCGGCCCACCCGCACCCCCATCGACCGGGGCGGCTACTTCGATGTGTACCCGCTGGACGCCGGCGAGAACATCCGCCGGGATATCTGCCTGGCGCTGGAGCAGATGGGCCTGGCCCCCCAGCACAGCCACCACGAGAGCGGCTGCGGCCAGAACGAGATCGACTTCCACTACGACAGCCCCCTCAAGACCGCCGACCACATCATGACCTTCAAGCAGACGGCGCGGGCCATCGCCGGGCGCAGCGGGCTGTACGCCAGCTTTATGCCCAAGCCCCTGGCCGGGCAGGCGGGCAGCGGGCTGCACATCAACATCTCCCTGTACCGGGACGGGGCCAACCTCTTCGAGGGCGACCTTGCGCCCGACAGCGCCGCCGGCAGCTTCATGGCGGGGGTGCTGGCCCACAGCCGTGAGCTGGCCGCCTTCACCAGCCCGCTGCCCAACAGCTACCTGCGGCTGGGCTGCAACGAGGCCCCGCGCTTTGTCAGCTGGAGCCGCCAGAACCGCAGCCAGCTGCTGCGCATCCCGGCCGCCCGGGGCGACAGCTGCCGCATGGAGCTGCGCAGCCCCGACCCCGCCTGCAACCCCTACCTCGCCATCGGGCTGATCCTGGCGGCGGGGCTGGACGGGCTGGAGCAGCGCATGACGCTGCCCGCGCCGGTGGACCGCGACCTCTTCGCCCTGCAGGAGGGCGGGGCCGCCGGCCTGACCCCGCTGCCCGCCACGCTGGAGGAGGCGGTGGCCGCCGCGCGGGACAGCGCCTTTTTGCAAAAGCTGCTGCCGGCAGAGCTGGCCGGCCGCTACTACGAGGCGCAGCTGCGCCGCTGCGCCGAGCTGCGCCAGGCCGCCGACCCCGCCGAGTACGAGCGGGAGCGCTGGTTCAGCGTGCTGTGAGGCGCGCAGGGGAGAAAGGGGGCGCCCTATGGGACGTGCGATGATCGTCAGCGCGGGCGTACAGTCCAACGCCTACCTCGCCGCCCGCCTGACGGAGCTGGGCTGGCCGCGGCCTGTGATGGCGGCCAGCGGCGCCGAGGCACGCCGCCGCATGCTGGAGGGCGGCTTCGAGCTGGTGGTGGTGAACGCGCCGCTGCCCGACGAGGTGGGCAGCCAGCTGTGCCTGGACGCGGCGGAGCAGAGCGAGGCCGGGGTGATCTTTCTGGCGAAGGCCGCCCTCTGCGAGGAGCTGGCCGACCTGCTCAGCGCGCAGGGGGTGCTGGTGGTGCCGCGGCCCTTTTCGGCGGCGCATTTCGTGCGCACGGTGCGCACCGCCGCCGCGGGCTGCCGCCGGATGCAGCGCCTGCGGGCGGAAAACGACCGCCTGCAGGCCAAGCTGACGCAGCTGCGCCTGATCAGCCGGGCCAAGTGCCTGCTGATCCAGTGCTGCGGCCTGACCGAGGCCGAGGCCCACCGCCGTATCGAGAAGGAAGCCATGGACACCCGCCGCCCCCGCGAGGCCGTGGCCCGCGCCCTGATCGAAGAGCTGGGCGAGCTGGGCGGCGCGGAGGAGCCCTGACCCCCGGCCGCAGGGGCCCGCGGCTTTTCACAAACTTTTCTCTTGTGCTGACGGCGCGTCAGCTGTATAGTAGAGGAAACGTTTGCGCGGAGGGATGCAAGGATGAACGACGGCGCGGTGCAGGCGGCGGGGCCCCGGCCCCGCTACGCGCTGCTGGACGAGGTGCGGGGCCTGGCCCTGCTGAGCATGATGGGCTACCACGCCATGTGGGATATGGTATACCTGTTCGGGCTGGACGCGTCCTGGTACGGCGGCGCGGCGGGCCTTGTGTGGCAGCAACTGACCAGCTGGGTCTTTATTTTGCTGTCGGGCTTTTGCCTGCGGCTGGGGCGGCACGCCGTCCGGCGGGGGCTGCTGGTCTTCGGGGCCGGGGCGCTGGTCACGGCGGTGACCTGGCTGTTCATGCCCGCGGATCTGGTGTTGTTCGGCGTGCTGACCTTTTTGGGCGCGGCCATGATCCTGACCGGCCTGCTGCGCCCCCTGCTGGAAAAGCCGCCCGCCTGGGCCGGGCTTTTGGGCAGCGCGCTGCTGTTCGTCCTGACGCGGGAGGTGAACAGCGGCTACCTCGGCTTTGGGGGCTGGGTCATCGCCGGGCTGCCCGGCGCGCTCTACCGGGATCTTGTGATGACCTTCCTGGGCTTCCCGGGGCCGGGCTTTTACTCGACCGATTATTTTTCGCTGCTGCCCTGGCTGTTTTTGTTCTGGGCGGGCTACTTTCTGCAAAAGCTGATAGGCCGGCAGCGGATGGAGCCGCTGCGCCGCCCGCTGTTCCCGCCGCTGGGCTGGCTGGGGCGGCACTCGCTGCTATTCTACCTGCTGCACCAGCCGCTGCTTTACGGCGCGCTGACGGCGCTGCGCCTCCTGCGCTGAAAGCGCCTGGCAAAAGCTGGCAGAAGGTATAGCCGCCCCTTTTTGCGGGCATACTGCCTGCAAAGAGAGGTGATAAACATGGAGAACAAAGGCGTCATCTGCGATGTCGGCGAGTGCCGCTACAACGTGGACTGCTGCAAGTGCAACCTGCCCCAGATCAAGGTGACCGAGCACTGCGCGTCCGGCAGCTGCGGCAGCCAGCAGGTGGATACCCCCCACTTCTGCCAGAGCTACGAGAAGAAGTGACCCCTGCGTCCCCAGCGTAAAGAGTCCCCCCGCCCTACATCCGTCTGTGGATGTACGGCGGGGGGACCCGTCTTTGTTCAGCGCAGGGTGACGTCGCAGGTGGCCAGGCTGCGCACCAGGGTGTCGACGCTGTCCCGCATCTGGATGCTGTTCATCCCCAGCTGGAAGGCGGTCTGGACGTTGGCGCGGTTGTCGTCGATGAAGATGCACTCGCCGGCGTTCAGCTGGTACTGCTCCAGCAGGCGCCGGTAGATGCGGGGGTCGGGCTTGTTGATGTGGACGTCGCAGGAGGCCACGCCCCCGTCGAAGACCCCCTCCAGCCCGCGGCGCATCAGCAGGGGCAGGATGTCCGAGGGGATGTTGCTCAGGTAATAGACGCAGTAGCCGTGGTTTTTCAGCCGGCGCACCAGCTCCACCATGCGGCGGCGCACGCGCAGGATGCTGGTCCAGTTCTCCAGCACTTCCTGCACTTCAAAGGCGCAGCCCTCCGCTTTGGCGGCGGCCAGCATGGCCTGGTCGCCCTCGTAGCGGCTGCACAGGCCGGCGTCCAGCTTCTGCCAGGTGTCGCTGCCGAAGGTCAGGCGGTAGACCTTTTCTTCCACGGCCGCGTCGCAAAAGCGCTCGAGCAAAAAGTCCTTGGGGTCGAAGTCCACCATCACCCCGCCGATATCAAAGATCACATTTTTATACATAGGCCATTCCCCCTGCGGTGCACGTTTTTTTCTGTATTGCATAGTATAGCACATCGGGACCGGTGATTTCCACTGGTTTTTTGCAACAGGAGGGAAGGGGGAAGCTACCGTGACATTCCGTGAACTGAGCAAGAAGGAGGTCGTCCAGCTGCAGGAGGGGGCGTGCCTGGGCAAGATCGACGACCTGGTCATCGACCCGCAGACCGCCCGCGTGGAAAAGCTGCTGATGCTGGGCCGGCCCAAGCTCTTCGGCCTGCTGGGCCGCGGCGAGACGCTGGTGATCGACTGGAGCGAGATCGAGAAGATCGGGGCCGACGCTTTGCTGGTCAGCACCGCGCTGCCCGAGGACGCCGCCCAGGAGAAAAAGCCCGGCCTTTTGGAGCGGCTGCTGGGCAAGTAAGGCCCTTTGTAAAATTTCACAAAAGAAGCGGTAGACTTTAGGTCGGATCGCGCTATAATAAGATACGTTTTCCGATGCGTTTCGCGTTTTATCCCATCACAGAGCAGGAAGTGGAGCAGATATGAAACACAGACAGACGGCGGCCGCCCTCGGCCTGGGGCTGGCGCGGGGGCTTTTTCCGCCGCTGGCGGCGCTGGTCATTTTGGCCCTGACCGAATGGGTGGCCCGGGGCGAGCTGACGGCCGCCACTTGGGCGGAGTACATCCGCCCCCATTACGAAGCCTATGTCCTGGCCTGGCTGCTGCTGGCCCTGATTTGGGCCGTGGCGGACAGCGTCACCCGCCTGGCCCCGCTGGCGACTTTGGCCGCGGGCTGCGCCGGGCTCGTCCCGGCGACGGTCAACTTTTACACCTTGCAGCTGCGGGGCGAGCCCTTCCTCCCCTGGGACCTGACCCAGGTGAAGGAGGCCGCGGGCGTGGCGGCGGCCGCCGGCCTGAAGGCCCAGCCCAGCATGCTTTGGGCCGGCGGCGCGCTGCTGGCCCTGACGGGCCTGAGCTGGTTGCTGTACCGGCGGCGGGGCCGTCCGCCGCTGCCCGTGCGGCTGGCCGGCATCGCCGCGTCGGTGGCGGCGCTGCTGGCGCTGGTCTGCGGCGTCTATTTGCAGCCGGCCGTGACGCAGTCCCTCGGCATCTACCCGGACGCCTGGATGCAGGACCGCTATTACCGCTGGTACGGGGTGATCACCGGCTTTATGACGAACCTGCCGAACCTCGAGATCGACGAGCCGGAGGACTACGGCGAGGAGGCGGTGAACGCTTTGCTGGACGAGGTGGCCGCCGCCGGCGCTATCCAGACCGGGCCCAACTTCCCGGACAGTTACGCGGCCAACACCGGCCCCGCCGCCATCGAAAAGACGCCCACCATCATCTACGTGATGGACGAATCCTACTGGGACGTCAGCGAGCTGGAGGCCTACGGCGTCAGCTTTGACACCGACGTCTCGGCGAACCTGCACGCCCTGCAGCAGTCCAGCGCCTACGGCAAGGTCTACAGCCCCAGCTTCGGCGGCGGCACCTGCGACGTCGAGTTCGAGGCGCTGACCGGCTATTCGGTGGGCTTCCTGCCGGCGGGCTGCAAGCCCTACCAGCAGCACGTGACCCGGCCCATGTTCGCCCTGCCTTCCTATTTAAAGAGCAAAGGCTACCAGACCGCGGCGGTGCACTGCTACTACGCCAAATACTGGAGCCGGAACACCGCCTACCCGAACCTCGGCTTCGACGATTTTATCAGCCTGGAGGATATGCGCGGGGTGGAAAAGGTCCGCGGCTATTACTGGAGGGGCGGCCTTGTCACCGACGCGGCCATGGGGGAGCAGATCATCCGGGAGTACGAGCGGCTGAAAGCCGGCTCGGACGCGCCGGTCTTCCTGCACGCGGTGACGATGCAGAACCACACCAACTACAACGCCGCCAACTACCCCGACGAACAGCGGGTGCGCGTCACCGGCGCGCCGGCGGGCCTCAAGGCCAGCACGGTGGGCGCGCTGGAGGACTTTGCCACCGGCGTGCGGGACGCCGACGCTTTGCTGGGCCAGCTGACGGCCTATTTCTCCCAGGTGGACGAGCCGGTCATCCTGGTGTTCTGGGGCGACCACTATAACCCCATCGACTCGGGCTACGACGTGTACACCGCCACCGGCTACGCCGGCGCGGACAGCGCCGACCCCCGGCTGCGCCAGACCACGCTGCTGATCTGGTCGAACTACAGCAGCCGCCCGGTGGACCTCGGGACCATCGCGGCCTACGAGGTCTCGCCGGTCATGATGGATCTGTTCGGGCTGGAGCAGCCGCTCTATTTCCAGTACCTGAACCGCCAGCTGCGCTACGGCTACCGCAGCTGCACCGGCGGGGTGACCGTCGACTGGGACGGCGCGGCGCACCGCGGCCTGACGGCGCGGCAGGCCGCCTGGCGGCAAAAGCACTGGCTGCTGCAATACGACCTGATGTTCGGCAAGGGGTACGCGGCGGCGCGGATGGGCCTCGATTTTTGAAAAAACCGCGTAAAAAGCCCCCAAAATGTGAAACTTGGTCTTGCAAGCGGGGGCGCGGTGTGGTATCATAATATAGGTGCGCCCGGCCACACGGGCCGGCCGCCGGAAACCATCACACACGCAGCACTATGCCCTTATGTGCCCCCCTGCGGGGTGGAGGGCAGTCCGTACCCTGTACCATGCGGGGCGGCGGATCACGGTGTGCGGAGGTAAAACAATTTGGAGGTAATGTAACATGGCAGTCATTTCTATGAAGCAGCTTCTCGAAGCAGGCGTGCACTTCGGTCACCAGACCCGCCGCTGGAACCCCAAGAT
>CALXGZ010000045.1 GCA_944387975.1 uncultured Faecalibacterium sp. | reverse complement strand
TCGACAGCGAGAAGAACCTCGTCCGCATCGACATGACCGAGTATATGGAGAAGTTCAGCGTCAGCCGCCTGATCGGCGCGCCTCCGGGATACGTCGGCTATGAGGAGGGCGGCCAGCTGACCGAGGCGGTGCGCCGCAAGCCCTACAGCGTCGTCCTCTTCGACGAGGTGGAAAAGGCCCACCCGGACGTGTTCAACATCCTGCTGCAGGTGCTGGACGACGGCCGCATCACCGACAGCCAGGGCCGCACGGTGGACTTCAAGAACACCATCATCATCCTGACTTCGAACCTGGGCAGCGATATCATCCTGAACGACCTGGAGCAGCGCCGCGCCTCCGGCTCGAATGAGCTGAGCGAAGAGGCCCGCAGCCAGATCGACGCGCTGCTGCGCTCGAAGTTCCGGCCTGAGTTCCTCAACCGCCTGGACGAGATCGTCTACTACAAGAGCCTGACCAAGGACGAGGCCCGCCAGATCGTGCAGCTGCAGCTGGGCGATCTGCGCCGCCGCATGGACGAGGGCAAGCACCTGGCGCTGGAGGTCACCGACGCGGCCTGCGACGCCATCCTGGACGCGGCCTACGACAGCGTATACGGCGCGCGGCCCATCAAGCGCTTCATCCAAAGCCGCATTGAGACGCTGGTGGCGAAGGCCATCATCCGCGGCGACTTTGCCGAGGGCGCGACCCTGACCGTCGATTGGGACGGCAACAGCTTCACCCTGCGGTAAAAGCCGGGTAAAGCGGCGGTGAAAAAACGCGCGCACGCTTGCAACCGCCGCCATAGTATGCTATCATAAGAGGCAGGAAAGCGCTTTCCATCGTCGGAAGCCGGCGGTGGAAGGCGCTTTATTGTATCCAAGCTCCAGTCCAAAAGAAAGTTGAGTTGATGTATCCATTATGGACGACGGCAGTATCCTGACCCTGGCGGCGCTGGTGGCCCTGATCGCCCTTTCGGGCTTTTTCTCGGCCGTCGAGACCGCCTTCGCCTCCCTGAACGAGATCCGCCTGAAAAACCGCGCCGAGGACGGGGACGCGGCGGCCGCCCGCGTGCTGGCCATGGCCCAGCAGCACGACAGGCTGTTTGCCACCGTGCTGGTGGGCGACACCATCGCGAACCTTGCGGCCGCCTCGCTGGGCGTGCTGCTCCTGATCCGGCCGCTGGGGGCCCTGCGGGGCACCGTGGTATCCGCCGCGGCGCTGGCGGTGGTCATCCTGCTGTTCGGGGAGATAGGCCCCCGCAGCATGGCCCGGGAAATACCCGAGAAGGTGGCCACCGTGTCGGTGCCGGCCATGCGCTTTTTCATCGCGCTGCTGACGCCCCTCACCGCGCTGTTCGGCCTGTGGAACAAGCTGGTGACCCACTGCTTCCACAGCGAGGCCGAATCGGACGCCATCACCGAGGGCGAGCTGATCACCATGGTGTCGGAGGCCGAGAGCGAGGGCGAACTGACCGACCGCGAGGGCGAGCTGATCCGCAGCGCCATCGAGTTCGACGACGTCGAGGTGGAGGAGATCCTGACCCCGCGCGTGGACGTGGTGGCCGTCAAGGACAACGTCTCCTTCGACGAGCTGGCCGAGGTCTTTGCCGAGACGGGCTATTCCCGCCTGCCGGTGTACCACGGCACCATCGACGACATCGTGGGCGTGGTGCATGAAAAGGACTTTTCGAAGGCGCGCATGCGGGGCCAGACCTCGCTGCACGCGCTGGTGACCCCGGCGCTGTTCACCACGGGCACGACGAAGATCTCCTCCATGCTGCGCACCTTCCGCGAGGAGCGCCACCACATCGCCATCGTGGTGGACGAGTACGGCGGCACCGAGGGCATCGTCACCCTGGAGGATATTTTGGAAGAGCTGGTGGGCGAGATCTGGGACGAGCACGACGAGGCCGTCGAGGACTTCCGCCTGCAGCCCGACGGCAGCTGGCTGGTGGCCGGCGCCGCCAGCGTCGACGATCTGTACGAAAAGCTGGATATCCCCCGGCAGGAGAGCGACTCCAACACCGTCAACGGCCTGTTGCAGGACCTGACCGGCCACCTGCCCAAGGTGGGCGACGGCTTCCGGTTGGGCAACTACGCCGGCGTGGTCACCCACGCGGCGCGCCGCCGCGTCAGCGAGGTGCGGCTGACCCCGCGCCCCGCCCCGCCGCCCGAACCCCCGGAGCCGGAAGGCCCCTTTGCCGGGCGGCTGTTCTCCCACGCCGCTGAATAAAATAAGTGCGCAAAGCCCCGCCCGGCGTCTCGCAGCGCCGGGCGGGGCCTTTTCACGCCTCTTCCACATAGAAGGCGATCTTGGTGATATACTCGCGCTCGTCGTGGGTGGTGAGGTAATCGTTGATGCAAAACTCGTAGGAGTCCGACACGATGCGCAGCCCGCGCGCGCCGCACCAGTCCAGCAGCCGCCGGTACGAGCGCCCCACCGAGAGGTAGTCCCCCACGTGGTAGATGCAGGCCCGCCGCCCCGCCGGCAGCCGCCGGATATCGCCGCCGCTGCCGCCGCGCTCGATGGGCAAAAAGGCCAGCGAGGCCTCGGTATAGCGCCCGGCGCGTATCTTGTCCAGCGGGACCACCACCCCGCACTGGAAAAAGACCGGCAGGTCCTCCGCGGCGGCCCGGGCAAAGCACTGCTTGGTGGCGATGCTGATCTCGCGCAGGGTATAGGGCGCTTCGACCGGCAGGCAGAACAGCTCCTGCGCGGGGGCGTCCTCCAGCTCGATGTCCGGCCGGCCGGGGGCGCAGTGGCCGCGGGCGGCCTCCATCTGCTCGCAGCGGCTCTGCACCCGGCTGCGGATCAGGCGCAGCTCGGCCACCTTCTGGTCGATGACGTCCAGCTGGCGGCGCAGCATGGCCAGGCTGCTGTCCAGGTCGTAGTGCTGCATGTGGGCCTTGATCTCCTGCAGGGAAAAGCCGATCTTTTTCATGATCAGAATGGTGTCGAGGTAGTCCAGCTGGCTGGCGCTGTAGTAGCGGTAGCCGTTGTCCGGGTCGACCCAGGCGGGGCGGAACACGCCCGCCTTGTCGTAAAAGATCAGCGTCTGCTTGGAGATGTTCTGGTATTTCGCCACCTCGCCGATGGAGAAGAGGTTTTCCTTCGTTTCCATGCCGCGCCCCCTTGACAGTATAGTTACTATATGCCTTATACTGATAGTGTACAGAAACCATCGCAAAATGCAAGAGGAGTTTTTTATGTCTCGCAATCTCAAAGCCAACGCCGCAGCCCTGCGCCGCCGTCTGCTGGACGGGCTGAGCCTGCGGCGGGTCGGGCTGATCGTGCTGGGGGCCATGATCTGCACCTTCGGCATCCACAACATCCACCAGCAGACCGGCATCACCGAGGGCGGCGTCATGGGCCTGATGCTGCTGATCGAGCACTGGCTGGGGGTCTCCCCCGCCCTGATCACGCCGGTGCTGGACATCAGCTGTTACCTGCTGGCCTTCAAGTGCCTGGGCGGCCGCTTCATCAAGATCTCGGTGGTGTCCACGCTCAGCGTGTCTTTGTTCTACACATTGTGGGAGCAGTTCCCCCCCATGCTGCCGGACCTGTCGGCCCACCCGCTGGCGGCCGCCCTGCTGGGCGCGGTGTTCGTGGGCGTGGGGGTCGGCATCATCGTGCGGCAGGGCGGCTCCAGCGGCGGCGACGACGCCCTGGCCCTGACCATCTCGAAGGTGACCCGCTGGCGTCTGGCCCGCTGCTACCTCTTCACCGACGTAGTGGTGCTGGTGCTGTCCCTCAGCTACATCCCCTTCCGCCGCATCGCGTTCTCGCTCATCACGGTCACGCTGTCCTCCTTCCTGATCGACCGCGTGCAGGACCTGCGCCTGCGCCGCCCCGTGCGCGACACGCAGTAAGCCCCCGGCGCAAAAAGGCAGTCGCCCCGGCAAAGGGCGGCTGCCTTTTTGATTGTCAGGCCAGCAGGGAGGGCTCCGCCTGCCGGGCGGCATCCGCCGGGATATCCCCGGCCGACGCGCCTTTATCCATGTAAAGGAGCTCGGTATACAGCTTCTGGTCGTTCCGTTTGGCCAGGATATGCGTCACGATATAGGCGCCCCTGCTTTTGGCAAAGCAGTTCTCGTCGCGCAGGGATTGCGCTATATAGGAGCCGTCGTGCTTTGCGTCCGGCCCAAAGCACAAGGTAAAGTCCATATTCGTGGCGCCGAAGCGGTACTGCTGGGTATTGGTCCTGATCTCCTCCAGCATGATGCATTCCGATGTGGCCAGGCTGGCAATATTGCAGATATGCTGGATTTTGCGGACGCAAAGGTCATACGGGTGTGCGGGGCTGAAGGTGATCTGCGTTGCGGCCAGCTTCCGGCTGACGGCGTATTTATAAAATTGCTTTGCCGACAGGCTGGTCCCTGCGCCGGTCAGATGGAGGAAGTTCTCGGCTTTATACAAAACCTCGATAAACCTGCCGTCAAACACATAGAGGAATTGCCGTCCGACGAGGTTTTTCTTATACAGTTCCGCCGCGCGGGAGATTTGCGCGATGATCTTTTTTCTGTCCTGAATTTTATGCATCGTGACACCCAAAATAAAAAGCGCCGGATCTTCGCACCCAGCGCCTATCGTTCAAGTAGCGGTTTTATGCTGGCTGTCAGCCGCGATGCCCTTGCGGGCATCTAAAAGCCGCCGGAACTTAAAGTCCCCGGCGCGGACTCACCGTATCTCCCTGGTGTGGGCGCGATGCCCTTGCGGACATCTATCAGTGCGTGGTACTTAACCTCCCCAGCCGGAGCACAGCTTGAACGTGCCGCTACACGGAACCTTTCCGGTTCATTCTCATTATAGCACAGGCCGGCGTAATTGTCAATGCTACGTGAAAAGGCAGCCGCCCCGGTAAAGGGCGGCTGCCTTTTTGGCTGTGTTATGCGTTGGCCTTGCAGTAGTCCACGATGTGGCGGAACATCTGCTCCACCGCCGGGGCCATCGCCAGGGGGCGGGGCAGGGCCAGGCCCACCACGCGCTCCTCGGCGGGCTCGATGGGCAGGATCTGGACGTTGGCGGTGCAATCCTTGACGGTCAGGCGCGGCAGGATGGACATGCCCACGCCGGCCTCCACCATCGAGATGTTGGCCATATCGTCGATGACGTGGCAGCAGCGCTGGACGCCGATCTTGTACTTTTTCAAAAAGCGGCGCATGTCGGCGTCGGTGGCGTCGCCCTGGACGACGAAATTCTTCTGGCTCATCATGGCGGGGGTCATCACGCCGCCCGGGGGCGCGGGCCAGTCGGCCGGCAGCAGCGCCAGCAGCGGCTCGCGCAGCAGCTCGGTGAGGGTGAACTCCTCCTGGCAGCTGGACGCCAGGAAGCCGATGTCCACCTGCCCGCTGCGCAGCCACTCCTTGACGTCGTCGTAGGTGCCCTGGTAGACCTCGACCTCGATCTGCGGGTACTGGGCCTTGAAGCTTTGCAGGATGCCTGGCAGCAGGTGGGTGCACACCGAGCTGAAGGTGCCCAGGCGGACCTTGCCCTTTTCCAGGCCGTTCAGGCGGGCGATGCTCTGCTGCAGGGCCTCGTCGCTGTTCAAAACGGCGCGGATGGCCGGGTAGATGGACGCGCCGTAGCTGGTCATGGTCACGCCGCTTTTGCCGCGGGTGAAGAGGGCGAAGCCCAGTTCCTCCTCCATGACCGCGATGGCGTGGCTGATGGCGGAGGGGGTCAGGTGGAGCTGCTGGGCCGCCTTGTTGAAGCTGCCCTGCCGCGCCACCGCGTCGAAGATCTCATAGGAAAACAAAGTCATTCGCTACACTCCCTCACTGTGAATCTTTTTCATCTTCTATATGAAGGTGATGAAGTTTCATGTCTTGAGTGTACTATCTCCCCCGCCCTTTGTCAAGTGCTGCGGCGTTTTTGCCCGGCCGGGGGGCGTTTCAGCCGCGGCGTGCGGCCTTCAGCTGCGCGTCGGCCCGGATGGCCGCGGGGGTAAAGCTGTTGTTTTTCCACCAGGCGGCGAGGGCGGCGGCCACCGTCAGGCCAGAGGTGACCAGGGCCTCCAGCTGGCTGTCCTCGATGGGCAGGACGGGCTTGCCCGCCGCCGACAGCAGCTGGTTGGTCAGCGCCAGCGCCAGGCAGGCGGTGCGCGCGATGGTACCGATGGTAATGTTCATGGCGTTCTCCTTTCGTTATTCAGACTGTTGTTCCACCTTGCGTTCCAGGTCGCTGAGGCGGTGGCTGGCCACCTTGAGCTTTTCCTCCAGCACCGGGACGCGCTGTGCAAAATTGTTGTGGGCCCGCACCTCGCGGGTCAGCTCTTCCAGCTTGGTGTCGGTGACGGCCTGGCTGCGCCCGTTGGCGATCAGCACCCCCGCCAGCGTGACGGCCCCGCTGACCAGGGCTGCGGCGAGGCTTTCCATCCGCATCCCCCCTTCCAGCGGCTGGGGCCGGGCCGCACGTCGATGTGAACGAAGCTGCCGTAGCGCCCGATGCCGCCCGTGCCGGGCAGCAGCGTTTCGGCGTAGGCGGCCACCTCCTCGGGGCTGTGGCCGGCCACCTTGATGTCGGCGGCCAGGCCGTACAGATGCTGCGACCTTGGGCTGCTGCCGGCGGTGGCCGCGTTGTGGCCGGTGGTGCGGTAGCCGCTGGTCACCGTCACCGGCGCGCCGAAGTGGGCGCGGACGGCCTCCAGCACTTCGACCAGGCGCGGCGCGACGAACACGGGGTCGCTGCCGTCGCGGCAGGCGAACTCCCGCACTTTGAAATGCGCGCTGAGCTGCGCCTGCCCCTCCCCGGCCAGGGAATAGACTTTGACGTCCTGCATGGTTTGACTTGCCTCCTTTCGGTTTTTGCTTGCAGCCCGATGATACCACCGCCCGCGCCCCCGCGCGAGCGCAGCCTTTTGCGCGCAGTTTTTTAGCGTTTTTCGCGAAGTTTTCTGCCGTCTGCCGCGCGCAGACGCAGCAAGGCCCCCGCTTCCCGGTATGGGAGGGGGGCCTTGCCGCTTTGGTTTTGATCGATGGCCTTTTTTGTCAAGCCTGCGCGTCTGCGGCCTCGCAGGCGCAGCCGCTGACTATAGTAAACGCTGCGTAAAATTCGTTTCCGAACCAGAAATCCCGATGTACGCTCCGTGTAAAACGATCATGGCATAGTTCGTATCGTTTACCGATGCGATCGTAACATAAATTTGATAAGTGTTGGTTCCGGTATCGGAGGGCTTCAAGCCGGAAAATCGTCCAATCAAGAAAGATTGCAGGGCTTCTGCATCACTATATTTATAAATGCACATATAGTCTCCGCGGTCGCCGTTTTTGATGCGTTCCAGCACATCGTCTTCCAGAGATGCCTTGTGGGCAGATATGAGGAAGGAATCAGCTTTGATCGCATCCAGGGCTGCCTCTGCGATCGTATTTTCATCGGTGCCGGCGTGCAATGCGTCGGATAGCGCCTTAGCCCAATGTGTGTGTTCATCTGGTGCAACCAAACCGTCGCCAACCGCGCCTTGTGCTGATATTATACTGACCTTGACTGTTTTTTTGGTTTCCGCAGAGCCTCCCAGAAGTTCGGTGCGTACTGTGTCCGCAATTTTCGTGAGTTGTTCCTGGCGCAGGTTGCCGTTTCCGATCTGCCCAAAGGAAACCGTCACCGTACAGTCGCCGTTGACCGTTATAGTATAGTTGTTACCGCCATTGAGCGTAAGCACGCCGCCGGTCACAGATACATCGTCTACCGCATACCCGCTGTCCGGTGCAACGCCAAAGGAAATCGTTGAGCCTGCCGCTATTCCTCCAACGGTCTGTGTTCCCGTTATTGTATTTCCGGCATATGTTACTGAACCGCCCGTGCCAATATTGACCGTGACGGTACATGTGGCAGGCTCGCTCTCTTCATCGTCGTCGTCCTCAACGGGCTGGCTGGAGCTGCTCGAGCTGCTGGAGCTGGACGAGCTGGCGGCGTTTTCCAGCAGCAAGTCCAGCAGATCGCAGCCGGCGAGCATGCCCGCCGTCAATACGGCCGCCGCCGACAGGGCGGCCAAACGCTTGAATTGCATGGGCTTCCCTCCCTCGTTTTCCCGGTTCGGAAATGTTTTAACAAGAATAGTATAACAAAAATTTCACCTAGCTGCAATGCTTCCGCTATCCCATTCACGTTACTTTTTTGCCCGTTCACGGCAGTTTGGCAAAGTACGCCGTGCCACCTCTCCCGCAGGGAGAGGCAAGTGTAACTGCGCCAAATAAGAAAAACCGGGTGGTAAGGAGAAGCTCCGAGAAACTTTTCCTTACCACCCAGTTTGTTTTTAATACACGGGCTTGCACTTGGCTCCCCCCGCGGGGGAGCTGCCGAACGAAGTGAGGCTGAGAGGGTTGTTTAATACCCCAGCATTTCGTGCGCCGCCTTTTCGATGGTGGCGGCGTCCAGGCCGAAGGCGTGGATCAGGTCCCAGGCGGGGCCGGAGCAGGCGAAGCGGTCCTGCACACCGATGCGGCGGACGGGCACGGGCTGCTTTTCGGCCAGCAGCGAGCAGACGGCCTCGCCCAGGCCGCCGATGACGCTGTGCTCCTCGCAGGTGATGACCATGCGGCAGTCGCGGGCGGCGTCGAGGATCAGCTCCTCGTCCAGGGGCTTGATGGTGTGGATGTTCAGCACGCGCGCGCCGATGCCCTGGGCGGCCAGGTGCTCGGCCGCGATGCGGGCCTCGTTGACCTCCAGGCCGGTGGCGATGATGGCGATGTCGTTGCCCTCGGTGAGCTTTTCGCCCTTGCCGATCTCAAAGTGGTAGTTGGCGGCGTCGTGGAAGACGGGCACCGCCAGGCGGCCGAGCCGCAGGTAGACCGGGCCGTCCAGCTCGAAGGCGGCGCGGACGGCGGCCCGGGCCTCGATGTCGTCGGCGGGGCAGATGACGGTCATGCCGGGCAGCGAGCGCATCAGGGCGAAGTCCTCGCAGCACTGGTGGGACGCGCCGTCCTCGCCCACCGAGATGCCGCCGTGGGACGCGCAGATCTTGACGTTGAGGCGCGGGTAGGCGATGGAGTTGAGGATCTGCTCGTAGGCGCGGGCCGCCGCGAACATCGCAAAGCTGGACACAAAGGGCACCAGCCCCATCGTGGCCAGGCCGGCGGCCACGCCCATCATGTTGGCCTCGGCGATGCCGCAGTCAAAAAAGCGCTCGGGGGCCACTTTCTGGAACATGGCGGTGCAGGTGGAGACGGACAGGTCGGCGTCCAGCACCACCAGCTCGGGGTGTTCGGCGGCCAGCTGCTGCAGGGTGGCGCCGTAGCTGTCGCGGGTCGCGATCTTTTTCACTTCTGCCATAGGTCAGCCCTCCTCCTTTTCCAGCTGGGCCAGGGCGGCGTTCAGCTCGTCCATGGCGGTGTGGTAGTCGGCGTCGCCGGGGG
>CALXGZ010000044.1 GCA_944387975.1 uncultured Faecalibacterium sp. | reverse complement strand
CGTCGGTGACGAAGACCTCGCCGTGCTGCAGGGGGCTCATGGTGCCGGGGTCCACGTTGACATAGGGGTCCAGCTTCTGGCTGGCCACCTTGAGGCCGCGGCACTTGAGCAGCCGCCCCAGGCTGGCTGCGGTGATGCCCTTGCCCAGGCCCGAGACCACGCCGCCGGTCACAAAGATGTATTTCGTCGCCATAGTTGCTTCCTCCATCTGCCCCGCTTGTCCGCCGGGGCCGTCATCATAACATACAGAAGGCGCGCGGTGACCCCCGCACGCCTCCTGCCAAGAATCATACATTTTTTATTATACACCACAAGCCGCGTCCGGGTCAAGCAGCAGGGCTGCGGCGCGCGGGGCTTACTTCTCCACGTAATACAGCATTTTGCTGTAGCTGGGCAGCGGCCAGTACTTGTCGCCGCAGACGGTCTCGGCGTCGTCGGCGGCGGAGCGCAGCGCGTCCATCAGGGGCAGCACCTTGTCGTGGAAGGCGTTGGCCTTGGCGGTCATATCGGCCAGGGTCTGGGCGGTGCGCTCGGCGGCGGCCAGGTGGGCGATGGTCTCGCTCATGGTGTCGGCGTCGCGGGCCAGCCGCTCGAGGATGGCGGTCTCGGCCTTGACGCTCAGGTGCTCGCTGACGGCGCGCTTGGCGGTGATGGTGCGGGCCAGATCGCCCATGTAGCTGTTGATGGCGGGCAGCAGCTGCTTGCGGGCCATTTCCAGCATGGTCAGCGCCTCGATGTTGATGATCTTGGCGTAGTGCTCCATCTCCACCTCATAGCGGCTGAACATCTCGGTGCGGGTCATGACGCCGAACTCCTCCATCAACTGGATGTTCTTCGGCGCGATGAGGGCGGGCAGGGCCGCGGGGCTGTACTTTTTGTTGGGCAGGCCGCGGCGCTCGGCCTCCAGCTCCCACTCGGCGGAGTAGCCGTCGCCGTTGAAGATGACGCGCCGGTGGTCGCGGATGGTGCGCTTGACCAGCGCGATGGCCGCGGAGGTGAAGTCCTCCGCGCCCTCCAGCTCGTCGGCATAGCCCTTCAGCTCCTTGGCGACGGCGGTGTTCAGGATGGTGTTGGCGTCGCTGAGGTTCTCGTGGCTGCCGGGCATGCGGAACTCGAACTTGTTGCCGGTGAAGGCGAAGGGCGAGGTGCGGTTGCGGTCGGTGGTGTCCTTGCTGAACTTGGGCAGCACATCGACGCCCAGGTCCATCTTCATGCGCACCGGGCCGGCGTAGGGGCTGTCGGAGGCGATGGCGTCGATGACGGCCTCCAGCTCTTCGCCCACGAAGATCGAGATGACGGCCGGGGGCGCCTCGTTCGCGCCCAGGCGGTGGTCGTTGCCGGGCGTGGCGACCGAGGTGCGCAGCAGGTCGGCGTATTCATCCACAGCCTTGATCACCGCGGCCAGGAACACGAGGAACTGCAGGTTCTCCATCGGGGTGTCGCCGGGGTCCAGCAGGTTTTCCTTGCTGGTGGACATCGACCAGTTGTTGTGCTTGCCGCTGCCGTTGACGCCCTCAAAGGGCTTTTCGTGCAGCAGGCACACCAGGCCGTACTTCGGTGCGATCTTCTGCATCATCTCCATCGTCAGCAGGTTGTGGTCGATGGCGACGTTGGAGGTATCGAAGATGGGGGCCAGCTCATGCTGGCAGGGGGCCACCTCGTTGTGCTTGGTCTTGGCGGGCACGCCCAGCTCCCATAGGGTACGGTCCAGCTCCTTCATAAAGGCGGAGACCTGCGGCCGCAGGGTGCCGAAGTAGTGCTCTTCCAGCTCCTGGCCCTTGGCGGCGGGCGCGCCGAAGAGGGTGCGGCCGGTCAGGATCAGGTCCTGCCGGGCCTCGTAGTCCTCCTTGCGCACGAGGAAATACTCCTGCTCGGGGCCGACGGTGGTGGAGACGTGCTCGACCTCCTTGCCGAAGAGCTTGAGGATGCGCTGCGCCTGGAGGGACAGCGCTTTCATCGAGCGCAGCAGGGGGGTCTTCATATCCAGCGCCTCGCCCGTGTAGCTGACGAAGGCGGTGGGGATGCACAGCACGTCGTCCTTGACGAAGGCGTAGCTGGTGGGGTCCCAGGCGGTGTAGCCCCGGGCCTCGCAGGTGGCGCGCAGCCCGCCGGAGGGGAAGGAGGAGGCGTCGGGTTCGCCGCGCACCAGCTCCTTGCCGCTGAACTCCATAATGGCGGTGCCGTCGCCCACCGGGCTGACGAAGCCGTCGTGCTTTTCGCTGGTGATGCCGGTCAGCGGCTGGAACCAGTGGGTGTAGTGGGTCGCGCCCAGCTCCATGGCCCAGCGCTTCATCACGCTGGCCACGACGTTGGCCACCTCGATATCGAGGGGCGCGCCCTTGTGCAGGGTGTCTTTCAGGCTTTTGTAGGTGGCGCTGGGCAGGCGCTCCTTCATCACATGCTCGTTGAAAACTTTGCTGCCGTAGATCTCCATTACATTTGCTGCCATAAACTACTCCTTAACTCACATCCGGGACGGCGAACACACATAAAAGGCGCTGCGAGTCGGAGGTGACTCGCAGCGCCGCTGCGGCTGATAGTTGCATTATACCGGCCCGGGGCCAAAAAGGCAATAGACAAAGTTACGATTTTGACCCGGCCCCGCCGCGCAAATTTCGGCCAAAGGGCCCGAATTCCCGCCCAAGCGCGCGTATGTGCGCGGATAAGTACGACTTTAGCGCCTCTTCCGGTGCGGCCTTGCGTAGGCGCTGTAAAAGCCGAAGGCTGTGCCGCACACGCCGCCCACGATGTGCATGAAATTGGCGACGTTGTCCTGCACGAAGAGGATGGCGTAGATCTGGTCCCCCAGATACAGGGCCGCCACCAGCAGCATGGTGACCGGGATGCCCCCGGTGCCGCCCGCCAGCGAGGACAACATAATCAGCATGAACACGATGCCCGAGGCCCCCAGCAGCGCCACCCCGGGGAAGAGCAGGCACTGCAGCAGCCCCGACACGAAGGCCGTCAGCACGATGGCCTTGAGCAGGGGGATGCTGCCGTATTTTTCCTCCATCGGCGGGCCGACGACCAGGAAGAGCAGCATGTTGTTCAAAAAGTGGTCGAGGTCGGCGTGGCCCAGCACATGCCCGAACAGCCGGACATAGAACAGCGGGTCTTTTAAAGACGAGCGGTAGACGCAGAACAGGTGGCTGGTGCTCCAGCCGTTCGTCGCGCCGTCCAGCAGCAGCACCCCGAAGGACAAAAGGAAAAAGGTGAGCACCACCGGGGAATTGTACTGGAAACTGATGCGGAATTTTGCGTGTTTCGTTTCGGCCAGCTCCTTTCAGGCGGGTTGGGCGGTCAGCAGCCCCTCGTTTTTTCCCAGTAGGCCCCCATGCTCTGGCCGGGCTGGCCGGTCACCTCGTTCTCAAGGTAATCCGCGAGGGCGCGGCTGGGGGGCGCCCAGGCCTCGGCTGCGGCGATGGTGGGGTATTCGATCTCGGCGTACCAGAAGGCCCCGGGCTGGCCGGCGTCCACATGGTTCACCTCCAGCTGGCAGCCGTCGGGCAGCAGGTAGGTGCGGCGCACCTTCTCGATCAGGG
>CALXGZ010000043.1 GCA_944387975.1 uncultured Faecalibacterium sp. | reverse complement strand
CAAACGCTGCCATCGATGCCAAAGCCGCTGACAAGGACGCAACTGTCCTGGCTGCTGTTTCCGCGATCGACAAGGCCCGCGCCAAGGGCGTGCTGAAGAAAAACACCGCGTCCCGCAAGATCAGCCGCATGGCTAAGCGCGCCAACAAGGCAGTCTAAGCCGTTCACGACTGGTTCGATACGATTGACGAGCAAAGCTCTCCGCGCCATTCATCCGGCAGGAGGGCTTTTGTTTTTGTCTGCTCCAGCAAGGCGTCGGGGCCCGGCGCGGGCGCGGGCCAGTACAGCCACGCCAGCGCCAGCCCGGCGCAGCACAGCCACAGCAGCGCCAGCGCCGCCGGCCCGAAGGCGGGCCCCCGGCCCCACAGCGCGGCCCACAGCCCCTGCCCGGCCCAAAAGCAGGCCGGCGCCGCGGCCGCCAGCGATAAACAGAACACGCACAGCATACAAAACGCCCCCTTTGCCCCCAGCATACAGCAGCCGGGGCGCAAAGCGGGGCGAACGGTGTTAATTTTGATCTTTGCTTTTGCACAGGCAGGCGGCGAGCACCCCGCAGATCAGGCTGGCCGCGATGCCGGCGGCCCCGGCCTGCAAACCGCCCGTCAGGCAGCCCAGCAGGCCCTGCCGGGCCACGGCCTCGCGCACGCCCTGCGCCAGCAGATGCCCAAAGCCCAGCAGCGGCACGCTGGCCCCCGCGCCGGCAAAGTCCGCCAGGGGGCCGTACAGCCCCAGCGCCGACAGCGCCACCCCGGCCACCACATAGCCGGTCAGGATGCGGGCGGGGGTCAG
Source organism: uncultured Faecalibacterium sp. (assembly GCA_944387975.1). Taxonomy (GTDB): domain Bacteria; phylum Bacillota; class Clostridia; order Oscillospirales; family Ruminococcaceae; genus Faecalibacterium. Next base: position 8,044 of record CALXGZ010000043.1, on the reverse strand, counting down.
GCTGGTCAGGTCGATCAGCAGCTGGCCCGCGGCGCAGATGGCCCCGCCCACCAGGAAAGCCCAGAGGTAACCCGTCATGGCGCGGCCTCCTTCCAGGCGGGGCCGGCCAGCTCCACCAGATGGGCGATGGCGGGGATGCTCTCCTTTTGCAAAAAGGTGGTCTGGCTCATCAGCGCGCCGGTGGCGATGAACAGCACGCGCCCCAGCGCCCCGCTTTCCAGCTGGGGCAGGATATGCCCGCACAGCACGCTGGCGCAGCAGCCCGGCCCCGAGGCCCCGCTGTGCACCTTGGGGTCGTGGCCGTACAGCAGGCAGCCGCAGTCCTCGTGGCGGTACGGGCCCAGGCCCTCGGCTTCCAGCAGCTCGGCCAGCAGGGCGCTGCCCACCCGGCCCAGGTCCCCGGTGTAGATGCAGTCGAAGGCGGCCGCCGGCGTGGAGGTATCCCGCAGGTAGCGCAGCAGGGTGGCCGCCGCGGCCGGGGCCATCGCCGCGCCCATGTTGCTGATGTCCTTCACCTGGTAATCCTGCACGCGCCCGAAGGCGACGGCCCGCACCCGGGCCGCGCGGCCCTCCTGCCCCGCGCCCGCCGGGCGCAGCAGGCAGCAGCCCGCCGCCGTGGCGGTCCACTGGGCGGTGGGCGTGCGCACGGCCCCGTAGCACAGCGGCGTGCGGAACTGACGCTCCGCCGCACAAAAGTGCCCGGACGCCATGGCCAATACGCCCCCGGCCAGGCCCCCGGCGCACAGGGCCGCCCCCAGGCCCAGCGCCTCGGCCATGGTGCTGCATGCGCCGAACAGGCCCGCGTAGGGCACGCCCAGCTCCCGCATGGCGTAGCTGGAGGCCGTGCACTGGGCCTGCAGGTCCCCGGCCAGGGCCAGGTCGACCGTATCCTCAGCCGCGGCCCCCTTTTGCAGGCACAGCCGCGCCGCGCGCAGCAGCAGGGCGCGCTCGGCGGCCTCCCAGCTGTCCTGGCCGAAGAGGTTATCCCGGCTCAGCTCGTCGAAGGCGGCGGCCAGGGGGCCTTCGCCCTCCTTTTTGCCGCCCACCGCCGCGTGCGCCGCCACGACGGGCGGCGCGGGGAAACGCAGGGTATCGCCCTGCCGCAGGGCCCTGTCCATTTGCAACGCCTCCTTCTCCCGCGCCGGCCCGGGGAACGGCGCGCAGTATTCTGCAATTTTTTCCACGCCCGGGGCGTATCCTTTTAGAAGAGGCCCGCCGCCCACAGCGCCAGCCCGTACGCCGCCGAGGCCAGCGTCCCGTAGACGATGACCGGCCCCGCGATGGTGAACATCTTGGCCCCCGTGCCGCTGACGCGCCCCTCGGGCCGGAACTCGATGGCCGCGCTGACCACCGCGTTGGCAAAGCCGGTGATGGGCACAAGGCTGCCCGCCCCGGCCCGGGCCGCCAGCCTGCGGTACCAGCCCAGGGCCGTCAGCAGCGCCGACAGCGCGATCAGCGTGCAGCTGGTCAGCGTGCCGGCGGTGGGCTTGTCCGCGCCGGCCGCCAGGTAGCCCTGGCGCAGCGCCTCGCCCAGCAGGCAGATGCCGCCCCCGGTGCAGAAGGCCCACAGGCAGTCCCGCCCCAGGGGGGAGGGCGGCCCGGCCCGCCGCACCCGGCGGCCATATTCTTCCGATGACATATGCATAGACCCTTCGCCTCGCTTTTGTGGGCAGTATGCCCGCCGGGCGGGGGGATTATCCCTGATTTGAAAATTTCAGCAGATCGTGAGGTTTTTTGTTATGCAGCAGCCTATGCCGCCGTATCCGAACAACGGCCCCCGCCCGCCGCGCCGCCGCCTGACCCGGGCCGAGATGCGCCGCCGTCGCCGCCGCCGCGCCGCGCGCCGCCTGGCCGTCCTGCTGGGCGCGCTGGCGCTCGCCGCGGGCGGGGTCTCCTTCGCCGTCACGCGCCTGCGCGCCGAAGCGCCCGCGCCCGCTACCCCGGCCCCGCCCGCCCAGGGGGAAAGCCTGGCCGCCTCCGGCAGCAAGCCGGCGGCGTCCTCCGCGCCCGCCGCGCCCCAGAACGCCCTGGGCCTGACCGCCGCCGAGGCCGCCGCGATGCTGGCCGACCCGCGCATGGTGCTGGTCAACCACCAGGTGCCCATGCCGGAGGACTACACCTTCGACACCAAGGAGTGCGGCTCCGCCACCGCCATCAACAAGACCCTGCAAACCGAGGCGGCCGACGCCTTCCTCGCGATGCAGGCCGCGGCCGCCGCGGACGGCCTAACCATCTGGATGCAGAGCGGCTACCGCAGCGTCAGCTACCAGACCACCCTCTACGACAACAAGACCCAGCAGTTCATCGACCAGGGCTACGACGAGGCCGCCGCGCGCGAGCTTGCGGCCAACATCGTCAACCCGCCCCGCTATTCGGAGCACAACTGCGGCCTGGCCGCCGACCTGAACTGCCCCGAGTACACCCCCCTCGAGACCGGCTTTGAGGACACCGCCGCCTTCGCCTGGCTGTGCGAGCACGCCGGGGACTACGGCTTTATCCTGCGCTACCCCAAGGGCGAGGCCGCCGAGGCCGTGACCGAGATCACCTACGAGCCCTGGCACTGGCGCTACGTCGGCCCCGAAAACGCCGCCCGCATCAACGAAAGCGGCCTGATCTTCGAGCAGTATATCGCCGGGCTGCAGGCCATCGCCGCGGCGGGCTGACCGTGTGTGAAACTTTTGCCCCCGATTGCTTTTTGCCGCCCGTTATGATAAGATAAACGTGGCCCTGCGGGGCTTTTTCGTGTATGCCTGCGCGCTGTTTTGCGCACAATCCATAAAACCGAGAGAAGGAAAAGATCCCTATGATGAAACGTAAATTTTTCGCCTTATGCACCGCTTTAGCCCTCTGCGCCGGCCTGCTGGCCGGCTGCGGCGGCTCTTCCTCCGCTTCCTCTGCGCCGGCGGCGTCCTCCGCGCCCGCCTCTTCCGCTTCCAGCGCGGCCGGGGACGCGGCCGGGGCCCGCGCCGGCGAGGAGAACGGCGCGCCCAGCCTTGACGCCGCCGTGGATACCCTGCTGGCGGCGAACCCCATCTCCAACCAGTTCGAGATCGCGGCCATGAACATCGAGTACGACTTCATGCTGGCGGCCGAAGACGTGGCCAGCTACAAGGGCGTCAAGAGCAACGACAACGGCGACGCGGGCCTGGTGCTGGTCATCCAGCCCGCCGCCGGCAAGGCTGAGGCCATCTGCGAGGCCCTCGAGACCTACAAGCAGGACCAGGTCGCCTTCTACGGCAACTACGCCGAGTTCGGCCAGGCCCAGGCCAACGTGCAGAACGCCATCATCTCGGGCAGCGACAGCCTGGTGGTCATGCTCATTGCCTCCAACGAGTGCACGAGCGACGCCGCCGCCCTGTCCGCCGCTGTGGACAGCGTGATGAACGCCCAGTAAGCCATCCCCTTCAGAGCCGGTGCCCCGCGGCATGGGCTCTTCTTTGATTTTGCCGCCCCGCGCGGCCGGAAGGAGATACCGCCTTGATCTTCAGTTCCATCATCTTTCTGTTCCACTTTCTGCCCTTCACGCTGGCGGCGTATTACATCGCGCCGCCCAGGGCCAAAAACACCGTGCTGTTCATCTGCAGCCTGGTGTTCTATTGCTGGGGCGAAGTGCGCTTTTTCCCGGTGATGCTGGCCCTCATCCTGATCAACTACCTCTGCGGGCTGGCCATCGCCCATTTTGACGGGCGGCCGGGGCTGCGGCGGCTGTTTCTGGCCCTGGCCCTGGTGGGCAGCCTCGGGATGCTGTTCTACTTCAAATACGCGAACTTCGTGCTGGAAAGCGCCAACGCCCTGCTGGGGACAAGCTTTGCCCCCATCGAGGGCATCAGCGTGCTGCCGCTGGGCATCAGCTTCTACACCTTCCAGACCCTTTCCTACACCATCGACGTCTACCGCCGCGACGTCGCCTCGGAAAAGAACATCGTGGATTTCGGCGCCTACGTCGTCATGTTCCCGCAGCTGATCGCCGGCCCCATCGTCAAATACCGCGACGTGGCCGCGCAGCTGCATGTGTACAAGCACCGCTACAACCTCGCCCAGATCGAGGAGGGCGTGACCATCTTCACCTTCGGCCTGGCCAAAAAGGTGCTGCTGGCCGACGCGGTGGGCGCGCTGTGGACGGACATCATCGGCGTGGCGGACGACGCGTCCATCACCTTCGTGGGGCTGGCCAACGCCTCCAGCGGGCTGGTCTGGCTGGGCATCCTGGCCTACAGCTTCCAGCTGTACTTCGACTTTTCGGGCTATTCCCTCATGGCCATCGGCATGGGCAAGATGATGGGCTTCGAGTTCCCGCAGAACTTCAACTACCCCTATATCTCCGCCTCCATCACCGAGTTCTGGCGCCGCTGGCACATGACGCTGTCCAGCTGGTTCCGCGAGTATGTGTATATCCCCCTGGGCGGCAACCGCAAGGGCCTCAAGCGGCAGATCCTCAACCTCTTCATCGTCGAGCTGCTCACCGGCATCTGGCACGGCGCGAACTGGAACTTCATCTGCTGGGGCCTGTACTACTTCGTGCTGCTGGCGGCGGAAAAGCTCTTCCTGCTCAAATACCTGCAAAAGGGCAAGGTCTGGCCCCACCTCTACACGCTGTTTTTCGTCGTGGTGGGCTGGGCCATGTTCGTCGGCAACGACCCCGGCGTGCAGTTCGGGCTGCTGTTCCAAAAGCTCTTCACCCCCAGCGCGGGCGTTTCGGCCGCGTATTTCCTGCGCAATTACGGCGTGCTGCTGGCGGTCTCCTTCGTCTGCTGCACCCCGCTGATCGAGCGCCTGTGGGACCTGCTGCGCCGCCGCACCTGGAGCCGCGTGCTGACCGTGGGCGCGCTGCTGGCCGTCTCGACGGCCTACGTGGTGGGCAGCACCAACAGCCCCTTTTTGTACTTTAACTTTTAAGGAGGCGCGCCATGCAACAACGCAAGAGAAAAAGCGGCCTGATCCACTACCCGGTGCTGATGCTGGCCGGCGTCTTTTTCGCGGGCATGTTCCTGCTGGACTGCTTCACGCCCGACCGCGCCGTCAGCGAGCTTGAGAACAAGACCCTGACCCAGCGCCCGCCCGTCACTGCGCAAATTCTGACCCCCGCAGGGCTGAACAGCTTTTTCAACAACTACACCCAGTATGCCAAGGACCAGGTGCCCGGCCGCGACGCCTGGATCAGCCTGCAAAGCTTTGTGGAGACGGCCCTGCTGCAAAAGACCCAGAGCGGCGGCGTGCTGCTGGGCGCGGCGGGCCAGATGTTCGACCGCACCTACGGCCTTGTCTCCAGCGAGGAGCGCACCCTGCCCCGCAACATCGCGGCGGTGGGGGCCCTGGCGGCCCGCTACCCCGGCCGCGTGTACGTGATGGTGGCCCCCGCGGCCTCCGCCGTTTACCCCGAGCGCGTGCCCGCCGCCGCCCCGCTGCTGGAAGAGCAGGTCTACCTCGACCAGATCGAGGCGGCCGTCGAGGCAAACGGCGGCGTCTACCTGCCCCTGCGGCAGGCCCTGGCCGAGCACAAGGACGAGTATATCTACTACCGCACCGACCACCACTGGACCACGCTGGGGGCCTATTACGCCTATAGCGAGCTGTGCGGCGCCCTGGGCCTTGCGCCCTTCGACCTGGCCGCCCACACGGCGGTGGAGGTGCCCGATTTTTACGGCACCTTCTATTCCCGCGCCCGCACCTGGAACGCCCAGCCCGACACCCTGACCTACTACGAGCTGGACAACCCCCTGACCATCTACACCGTCACCGGGCCGGGCATGCCCGCGGAGGGCGAGACGGTGGGCCTATATGACCTTGCCAAGCTGGATGTGTACGACAAGTACGCCGCCTTCCTGCACGGCAACAACGGCCTGAGCCGCATCGAAGGGGAAGGGGAGGGCCGCATCCTCGTCGTGAAGGACAGCTACGCCAACTCCCTCGTGCCCTTCCTGACGGCGAATTACGCGCAGATCGACGTCGTCGACCTGCGCAATTACAACTACGGCCTGGACGCCCTGATCGCCGAAAACGGCTACGAACAGATCCTCGTGCTGTACAGTTTCGACAGCTTCAAGAGCGACCCCTACCTCTACCGGGCCGGCATCGAGGGCTGAGGCGGGGCGCGGCCATCCGCTTTTCACAAAGTTTAACCGGTTTTCTTGTAAAAAAAGTCCAAATTTCACACTTTTTACAAGGAAACTCTTGAGCATTCTCTCACAATGTGGTACAATGAAGCTAAGCCCAAGCAAGTTTGTGGGGGAATCTGTTTTGCGGGCGGGCCGGCGGGCCGCGCCCTGATGGGCAAAGGAGATTTACCTATGAAAGACAACATCCGTTATCCCGAACATTTCGCCCCCGTCGCGGAGGAGGAAATGGTCTACCTGAACGGCGGCAGCGTGCTGGACAGCGTCGGCGACGCCATCGATGGCGTGGTCGATACCACCGCCTCGGCCGTCAACGTCCTGGGCACCGTCGCCACCATCGTGGGCGTGTGCGTGCTGGGCGCCAGCTACGTCTGGGGCATCCGGCAGGCCAACGCCTGGCTGGATGACAACGCCGAGGGCAACGTCTTCACCATCCTGGGCCGGGCCGTGGACGACCTGGGCGCCGACATGTCGAAGTCGCTGTCCCACTTCACGCGCGACCTGGTGGCCACCGTCACGGTGGTGGGCCTGTGGCCGCTGAGCATCCCCCTGCTGATCCTTGCCTGATGGACTTGGTTGCAAACGGTTGCATTTCTGCTCGGATCTCATATCCTAGCTGCAGGTTGGAATGTATCCGTTCTCAATAAACCTAATCTTTGCAAAGAAAAGGAGCATTATTATGGAAATGACCGTTCGTATGCCCGCTAATTACAACCTCATGACCGAGGACGAGATGACCTACACCAACGGCGGCGCTGCCATGGATGGCGTTGTCGTTGCTACCGGCGTCGTCAACCTCATTATTGGTGGTCTGGCCCTGTACAACTGGATCGATCAGCTGCTGGGCGCCCGCCGCTGGTATGCCGCCAACAAGACCGGCAACATCGGCACCGACCTGGAGAAGGGCATTGATACCTGGCTGAACTACACCACCTCCTCCGTCCTGAACTGCGTCCGCAGCGTCCTGGCTACCGCTGGTTCCCTGGGCAGCCCCATTGGCTGGATCGCCACCGCTGTCGCTTTCGCCACTGTCTAATCGCTGAGGTTCCACCAAAGACCTAAAAAGGCCCCCCGGGAGCACAGGCTTCCGGGGGGCCTTCGTATTCTGTTTTATTTACTGGTGTTCAGGATGTCCTTCAGCTTGCGAAAAAATCCCTTGCGCTTTTCGTAGTTGTCGTCCTTGAGGGTGCCCTCGAATTTTTTCAGGGCCTCGCGCTGGGTCTTGTTCAGCTTTTTGGGGATCTCGACGTCGCACTTGACGTACATGTCGCCCCGGCCGCGGCCGTTCAGGTACTGGATGCCCTTGCCCCGCAGGCGGAAGGTGGTGCCGCTCTGGGTACCCTCGGGCAGGTCGTACTCCACCTTGCCGTCGATGGTGGGCACGGTGATCTTGTCGCCCAGCACGGCCTGACTGTAGGTGATGGGGATGGTCACCCACACGTCGTAGCCGTCGCGCTGGAACAGCTCGTCGGGCCGGACGGTGACCATGACGATCACGTCGCCGGCGGGGCCGCCGTTCGCGCCGGCGTCGCCCATGCCCCGCAGCGCAAAGCTCTGGTCGTCGTCGATGCCCATCGGGATGCTGACCTCGAGGGTCTTTTTGGTGGCCACACGGCCGCTGCCGTGGCAGACCTTACAGGGGTTCTTGATGATCTTGCCCTTGCCGCCGCAGCGGGTGCAGGGCTGCTGGCTCTGCATCACGCCGAAGGGCGTGCGCTGCTGCTGGATCACGTAGCCGCGGCCGCCGCAGTCGGGGCAGGTCTCGGGCTGGCTGCCGGGGGCCGCGCCGCTGCCGCCGCACTCGGCGCAGGTCTGCTGCCGGGTGATGGTGATGTTCTTCTTGCAGCCGTGCACCGCCTCGTCAAAGCTCAGGGTGATCCGCACCCGGATGTCCTGGCCCTTGCGGGGCGCGTTGGGGTTGGCGCGGGCGC
>CALXGZ010000042.1 GCA_944387975.1 uncultured Faecalibacterium sp. | reverse complement strand
TGGAGAGACAGATCAAATCCATTGGCGTACTCACCAGCGGCGGCGACGCCCCCGGCATGAACGCCGCGGTGCGCGCTGTGGTCCGCACCGGCATCCACAAGGGCTACCGGATGATCGGCATCCAGCTCGGCTACAACGGCCTGCTCAACGGCGAGTGCTACGAGATGAACCTGCGCAGCGTCTCCAACATCATCCAGGACGGCGGCACCATCCTGTACACCGCCCGCTGCCTTGAGTTCAAGACCAAGGAAGGGCAGGACAAGGGCGCGGCCAAGTGCCGTGAGCTGGGCATCGACGCGCTGGTGGTCATCGGCGGCGACGGTTCCTACCGCGGCGCCCGCGAGCTGGCCCACCGGGGCATCCCGATGGTGGGTCTGCCCGGCACCATCGACAACGACATCGCCTGCACCGACTACACCGTCGGCTTCGACACCGCGATGAACACCGCGATGGAGATGATCGACAAGCTGCGCGACACCACCCAGAGCCACGACCGCTGCAGCGTCGTCGAGGTCATGGGCCGCAACGCCGGCTACATCGCCCTGAACGTGGCCATCGCCTCGGGCGCTATGGCCGTGCTGCTGCCAGAGCATCAGTTCGACATGCAGCGCGATATCCTCGACCGCATCGAGATGACGAAGAAGACCGGCAAGAACCACTTCATCATCATCGTGGCCGAGGGCGTCGGCCACGCCCAGGAGATCGCCAACGAGATCCAGGCGCGCACCGGCATCGACTCCCGCGCCACCATCCTGGGCCATGTGCAGCGCGGCGGCTCGCCCACGCTGCGCGACCGCGTCAACGCCTCCGCCATGGGCTACCGCGCCGTCTGCCTGATCGACGAGGGCAAGTTCAACCGCATCGTCGGCATGCGCGGCGAAAAGCTGGTCGACTACCCCGTGGACGAGGCCCTCGAGATGACCAAGTCCCTCGACCCCGTCCTGATGGACGTGTGCAATACCATCTCGATCTAAAACGCTTACATTTGCCACTGAGCGCACAGCCAGCCGAAAGGCCGGCCGTGCGCTTTCTTTTTTGCACTGCAAAATAACGCGCAGGCACGCCGGAAAAACTTACGATAATACGGTTTGTATACGCGTAATAGATTTAAAATCAACTGCGTGTGAGGCTTGTTTTCTTGTTTTTTGCCATGTTTTGGCCGCTTGCCCTTTGCCGCGGGTGCGTTTTGTGGTATTATAAGAGGTATCTACACCGAGCAAGAGAGGGAACGAGCATGCTGGAACTGGAACAGGCCAAAAAGCGCGCGCAGGAGCTGCGCAGCCTCATCGAATACAACAACCGTCTTTACTACGACCAGGACGCCCCCGAGCTGGAGGACTTCCAGTACGACGCCTTAACGCGGGAGCTGCGCGAGCTGGAAGCCGCCTACCCCGAGCTGGCCACGCCCGACTCGCCCACGCAGCGCGTAGGCGGCACGCCCAGCGGGCGCTTTGCCAAGGTGACCCACGCCGTCAAGATGGAAAGCCTGCTGGACGCCTTCAGCTACGACGAGCTGCGCGATTTCGACCGCCGCGTCCGGGATGCGGGCATCGAGCCGGCCTATGTGGTCGAGATCAAGATCGACGGCCTGTCCTGCAGCCTGGAATATGAGCACGGCCAGCTGGTGCGCGCGTCGACCCGTGGCGACGGCGTCGTGGGCGAAGACGTGACCGAGAACGTCCGGGCCATCCGCAGCATCCCCAAGACCCTCAAGGGCGCTCAGCCGCCCGAATACCTTGAGGTGCGGGGCGAAGTGTATATGCCCCACGAGGTCTTTCGCAAGCTGTGCGAAGAGCAGGAGCTGCAGGGGGCCGCGCCCTTCAAAAACCCGCGCAACGCGGCGGCCGGTTCGCTGCGCCAGAAGGACCCGAAGGTCACCGGCAGCCGGGGGCTGGGCATCTTCATCTTCAACGTGCAGCAGGTGCGGGGCGTCGAGCTGGACAGCCACGCCCAGAGCCTCGATTACCTCAAGTCGCTGGGGCTGCCGGTCTCGCCGCGCTACCATCTGGTGCGGGACATCGACGCCGCCATCGCCGAGATCGAGCAGATCGGCCAGGGGCGCGCGGCCCTCGGCTTTGATATGGACGGCGCGGTGATCAAGGTGGACAGCTTCGCGCAGCGGCGGCAGCTGGGCTCGACGGCTAAGTTCCCCCGCTGGGCCATCGCCTTCAAGTACCCGCCCGAGGTCAAGGAGACCCGCCTGCTGGACATCGAGATCAACGTGGGCCGCACCGGCGTGCTGACCCCCACCGCCTCCTTCGAGCCGGTGCTGCTGGCGGGCACGACGGTCTCCCGCGCGACGCTGCACAACGGCGAGATCATCCAGCAGCTGGGCCTGTGCATCGGCGACACCATCCAGGTGCGCAAGGCGGGCGAGATCATCCCCGAGGTGATCGGGGTGGTGCGCCATGCCGGCGGCGCCGCGCCCTACCAAATGCCGGAGCGCTGCCCCAGCTGCGGCGCGCCGGTGGTCCACCTGGACGACGAGGTCGCCCTGCGCTGCGTCAACCCCGAATGCCCGGCCCAGGCCCTGCGCAACCTGATCCACTTCGCCTCCCGCAACGCGATGGACATCGACGGGCTGGGGGTGGCCGTCTGCACCCAGCTGGTGGAGCAGGGCCTGGTGCGCAATGCGGCGGACCTGTACACCCTGACGCGGGAGCAGCTGCTCACCCTGGACAAGTTCAAGGAGAAGAAGGCCGATAACCTGCTGGAGGCCATCGCCCGCTCCAAGCAGAACAACCTCGACCGGCTGGTCTTTGCGCTGGGCATCCACAACATCGGCGACAAGGCCGCCGCCCAGCTGGCCGAGCACTTCGGCACGATGGAGGCGCTGCGCGGCGCGGACGTCGAATCGATCTGCGCCATCAACGGCTTTGGCGAGCTGATGGCCCAGAGCGTGGTGGAGTTCTTCGCCCGGGAGGGCAGCGCCGACCTGCTGCGCCGCCTGGAGGAGCAGGGGCTGAACATGCGCTGGCAGGGCGAGGCGCGCACCGACCGCCTGGCCGGGCTGACGCTGGTGGTCACCGGCACGCTGCCCACCCTCTCCCGCAAGGAGGCCGAGGCCCTGATCGTCAAAAACGGCGGCAAGGCCGCGGGCTCGGTCTCGAAAAAGACGGCCTACGTGGTGGCGGGCGAGGCCGCCGGCAGCAAGCTGACCAAAGCCCAGGCGTTGGGCGTCCCGGTGCTGACCGAGGCGGAATTCCTCGCCATGCTGGACGCCGCGCCCGGCGAGGGCTGACCCCGGGGAGAAAAAAGAAGGGGAAGATGACCGTTTTTTCCAAAAAATGGCAATTTTTACCGTTGCGCCAACTGGTAAAATATGGTAAAATCTATCGTGTCAAGAGAGGGTGCATCGGATAAGCCAGAAACGCCGGCGCCGGCGCGCAAAGCGCTGCGCTTTGGGCGAAAGCTACACCCACAGGGCAAAAACACACGATACATGGGAGGAACGATCATGGAGAAAATTCGATTTCTGATGTCGGACACCGGGGCGGAAGTCACGCAGCTGTGCCGTGAAGCGCTGGAGCAGAAGGGCGTCGACGTGACCGTGGTGGAAAAGGATGGCGCCAAAGTCCTGCAGAAGATGCTGGCCATCCGGCCCAACGTGGTCCTGCTGGACGCCTTCATGCCCGGGCTGGACGCGCTGACCATCAAGCAGCGCTACAATGCCGCCGGCGAGCTGCACACCGCCTTTTTCGTGACCGGCGCCTTCCAGAGCGAGGAGATGGTCCAGGAGCTGCTGGACGCCGGCTTCTCCTATTATTTCGTCAAGCCCTTTGAGGAGAGCGTGCTGGTCAGCCGCGTGCTGAAGGCCGCGGCCCGCCCGGTGCGGCAGAACGCCTTCACCACCGCCGACAGCGACGAGGTCACCGTCACCGAGATCCTGCACCAGATCGGTGTGCCGGCCCACATCAAGGGCTACCAGTACCTGCGCGAGGCCATCCTGATGGCGATGGACGACCCCGAATACATCAACGCCGTCACCAAGCGCCTGTACCCGGACATCGCCCAAAAGGACAACGCCACCCCCAGCCGCGTCGAGCGCGCCATCCGCCACGCCATCGAGGTGGCCTGGGACCGCGGCGACGTCGATACGCTGAACCGCTACTTCGGCTACACCATCCACAACATGCGCGGCAAACCCACCAACTCCGAGTTCATCGCCATGATCGCCGACAAGATGCGCCTGGACAAAAAGCGGCGCATTGGATGAAGCGGCGCTGCAACAAACAAGGCAGACTGCCCTTTTGGGCGGCCTGCCTTTTCTTTTGGCGATTCGGTTATACGCTGGCCTTCAGCTTGCCCAGCGCCGCGGCCTGGCTGTGGCTTTATTGTAGCATGCCGGCCCCGCCGCCGCAAGCGAGGCGCGCGCAAGCCCCGGGCAGGAAAACTTGAGCGCCCGTCAAGAAGGGAAAAGCGGGCCGCCCCGCAGGACGGTCCGCTTCGTTTGTCACCAGGTCAGCTCCAGCACGGTCTGGCCGTGGGCTTCGGGCAGGTCAAGGGTATAGAGCGGCCCCGCGGCCTGGACGAGCGCCGTGCAGTCGGCGCCGCCGGCGCGCACCAGGCGGGGCGGCTGTACGGCCAGCCAGGCCGCCGGCCCGGACTCCCGCAGGACGGCGAGGGCCGTATCGCCGCGCTGCTGTACGCTCTCGACGGCGAGGAAGCCGGCGTACTTTTCCCGCAGGCCCAGGAAAGCGCAGCGCTGCCCGGCAGGCAGGAGCAGATACAGGCCGTAGCCGCCTGCCGGCAGCGCGCCGGCAAAGCGTCCGCCGCCTTGCAGCAGCGCGGCCTTTTGTGCAAAGAAGTCGTAGACCCAGTAGCAGCCCGCCGGGTCCAGCTCGGGGATATCGGCGCTGGCAAAGGCGAAGTCCTGCGCAGCCCCGGTCAGGTTGTACGCGGCGATGACGCCGGCGCAGTCTGCCTCGCCGTAGCGGCCGGCGTTGTGCAGCTTGAGCACGCCGCCCGCGCGCGGGTCGGTGAAGGCGCAGTCCTCGGTGGGCTTTGCCGCGCGCGACAGCATCAGCAGGCGGCCGTCCAGGCAGGCCAGGGGCTTGAGGATGGCGGGGTCGGTCTTGCCCACGGGGTCGCTGACGTAGACCGGCCCGCCGCTGACCGCCCGCAGCAGGGCGTGCTTTTCGGCGTCGGGGTGTACGGTCCAGAACATGTCCCAGTCGCAGTGGTACAGCTCGTCGTGGTAGAGGGCGTTGTAGGCGTTCTGCAGCAGATGCTCGACGAAGTAATTCTCCCGCGCGGGGAAGAAGTCGTCGCTGTTGCGCGACACGCCCGACACCCGCCGGGCCAGGATGTTCTCCATCGCCATGCCCATGCAGTTGATGACGTCGCCGTCCATCGCGGCGCTGCCCTCCTCCAGGGCGCGGCCCAGGCCGGCGGCCGCCTCAGCCAGGGGGATGCTGTTCTCAAAGTAGCAGGCGGTGGAGCTCTGGCCGTCCACCTTGACGAAGCGGATGCCCTCCCGGCGCAGCATGTCGTACCAGTCGCGGAAGAAGCCCGCGCCGCTGTAGGGGCTGGGCAGCACCTTGCCCGAGGCGGTGCGGTACAGGTACGCGCGCTCCGCTTCGGCGGGGGCGCAGTTGGGGTCGAGCCCGCCCCAGAAGCCCGCCAGCGCGTGCCACACGCCCACCCAGCGGACGCCGTACTGCTCCTTCAGGTCCCGCACCAGCCCGGCGAAGCCCTGGGGGAACTTGGCCGGGTCGGGCGTCATGCTGCGCAGCAGGTTGTCCTTTGACTCGAACCAGCCGTCGTCGATCATCATCCAGCGGGCCGGCACCTGCTTATCGCGCAGCTCGGCGGCCTTCTGGCGGACGCCCGCCTCGCTGACGTCGCGGTAGAAGGCGTCCCAGCTGCACCAGCCCAGATAGCGCAGCATGTCAGGGATGCGGCGCTCGTCCCGCAGGCGGATGTTCTTATAGCCGGCCAGCCAGGCGAAGGCCTTGTGGATGGCCTGGCCCAGGGCGGGGGCCTCGGTGTAGAGGTACAGCGGCTCGTCCAGCTGGCGCAGGCCGCCCACGCCGCACTGCAGCTCCAGCGCGATCGCGTCTGCGCTGCCGGGGCCGGCGCTGGCCTTGAAGGCGCTGCCCACCATCGGCACGAAGCAGCCGCAGCGGTCCGGGTACTGCAAGAACAGCACCTGCGTGCGGGCGGGCACCTCTTCAAAGCGCTCGATGAAGGCCGGGCGGGTCCACCACTCGTTCAGCATGTACATGGCGGTCATTTTTTCGGGGCGCGGGGTGGGCAGCCAGAGCTTGACCGGGCTTTCCATTCGCAGGTTCCAGCTCTCGGTGTTGTCGGCGTTGCGCAGCCAGACGCGGACCGAGCCCAGCCGGCAGCCGCCGTCCTCGCGCTCGGTGACGCTGACGCGCAGGTCTTCGTCCTCATACCCGCCGCCCAGCGGGAAGGCTGCGCTGTACTGCCGGCCTTTCTGGCAGTACACTTCGCAGCGGATGCAGGTTTCATTTGGCATGGTGCAGCCTCCTTTTGATGATGGCAGTCCTGTTCAGGGCCTTTGCCCTTATTGTACCACAGCTGCGGCCTGGGCGCTATCTCTATTTGAAGCGGCGCGAAAATCGTTTTCCCCCCTTGACATTCGGCCGGCCTTCCGGTACAATAAACAATCGTAAAGGCGATGAAGGGAACCGAGTACCCCGACGCGCTCTGCCCAGAGAGGCCCCGGCTGGTGAAAGGGGCGTGCAGGGCGGCGGGCGAAATACCTCCCCGAGCTGCAGGCTGAACCGTGCCGCGCACCCAGTAGGCCCCGCCGCGTGCGAGCGTTACAAACGCAGAGTGTTGCCCCGTCCACTGAAGAGGCCGCACTTGTGAGGCTGTCGCCCGCGAGGGGGCAGCAAACAGAGGTGGTACCGCGAATTTCTCGCCCTCTGCCAATTCACGTTGGCGGGGGGCGTTTTTGTTTTGCCCTCTGCCCCACATACAGGAGGTAACGACCCATGAAACTGTACGACGAACTGAAAGCCCGCGGCCTGGTCGCCCAGATCACCGACGAAGAGATCATCGACGTGATCAACGAGGGCAAGGCCACCTTTTACATCGGCTTTGACTGCACCGCCGACAGCCTGACCGCCGGCCACTTTATGGCCCTGACCTTGATGAAGCGCCTGCAGATGGCCGGCAACAAGCCCATCGCCCTGATCGGCGGCGGCACCACCATGATCGGCGACCCCTCCGGCCGCACCGACATGCGCAAGATGCTGACCAAAGAGGACATCGAGCACAACGCCGCCTGCTTCAAGCGGCAGATGGAGCGCTTCATCGATTTCAGCGAGGGCAAGGCCCTGATGGTGAACAACGCCGACTGGCTGCTGAAGCTGAACTACATCGAGCTGCTGCGCGAGGTGGGCGCCTGCTTCTCGGTCAACAACATGCTGCGCGCCGAGTGCTACAAGCAGCGCATGGAAAAGGGCCTGTCCTTCCTCGAGTTCAACTACATGATCATGCAGAGCTACGACTTCTACTACATGTTCCAGCA